>JBARUP010000555.1:0-13541 GCA_049645805.1 Nodosilinea sp. | reverse complement strand
ACCCGCACGTTGTAGGGCCGAGCGCTGGGCTGAGACGGATCCCACTGTACCGGTTCTAGATTGTTGGCGGTGCAGACGCGATTGATCAGCTCGCAGACGGTGGGTATTTCGTCTTGTACCAGGTTGTAGAGGCCGCTGAGATGGTGGGCTTGGGCAAAAGCGATCGCCCCCACTATGTCATCTAGATGTATCCAGTTGCTGGCTTCGTGACCGCTACCGGGGCGAGTGCTACCAGCAGCGCGGCTGTAGATTTTAGCTAACTCTCGTCCGGGGCCATAGATACCGCCCAGGCGAAAGACGCAGACGGCGCGGTCCGCAGTCGCCCCATTCAGCAAGGTTTGCTCGGTTTCAATCATTGTTCGCCCGTTGTCGGTGGCGGGATGGGCGGGGTTGTCTTCTCGCACCCAGGCCCCGTCGTAGTTGCCGTAGACGGAGTAGGTGCTGGTAAAGATGATTTTTTTAAGGTCGGGCGCTTGGTCAAGAACGCTAGCTACGGTTTTGGCGGTGTTGAGGTAGGTCTCTTCGTAGCTGGCTTGGCGACCGGCCCCTACGCAGATGAGCAAGGTGTCTTGGCCTTGCAGGAGGGCAGCCATTCCCTCTGAATCTGACCCGCTCACAACCTGTACCGCCGCCGCTACCTTTCGCAGATCTTCAACCCGCTCGGGGGTTGTAGTTGTAGCGGTAATCCGATGTCCCTGACCGCTCCACAGGTGGGCCGCTGCTTTACCGACATACCCACAGCCTAAAATTGCCGCTTTCATCGCTTCAGCCTCCTCAAGGCGTCTATGGCCGCATTCTTACGCGCTTCTTTTTTGCTGCGTCCTTTGCCGACACCGTAGCTGGTTTCGCCCACGTAAACCCCGACAGCAAACTCTTTAGCATGATCAGGGCCAAATGTTTCTTGCAGCCGATACTCTGGCAAAATTGATCCTCCAATGTGAGCTTGCACATACTCCTGGAACTCACTGACGGGATCTGTAGCCTCGAGGTCTAATACCCGCTTTACCAGAGGGCTAAAAATAAATTCGAGGTACTTATAAACGGCTGTGATGCCAGCATCGAGGCGATAGGCTCCGATCAGCGCCTCGAACATATCAGCCTGAACGCCAGGATTGTTACGCTCGTGCTGCGCTCCCGCACCTAGCCGCATCTGGACAGGAATTCCAAGCTGTACAGCGAGTTGGGCTAAATAGGTCTCGTCTACAAGCTGATCAGCCCGCTTCGACATTTCGCCCTCATCTAGAGTGGGATGTTGCACAAACAGCAGGTCACGCACCACGAACTCTAGAATGCTATCGCCCAAAAACTCTAGCCGTTCGTAATCCGGGCCTTCGCTGGGGTGCTCGTTGGCATAGCTGCTGTGGGTAAGGGCTTGTCTCAGCAGAGCCAAGTTTCGAAAGGTCGGTAAATCCAACATTCACGTAGCTAAGGAATAAGCAGGGCATCGACACCGTCTTGTATCCTAAACCAAGTCAAGTCTTCCCCTACCCTTGTACCTTACCCACCTATCGCTCAGGCACTTTCGCAACTATGGCGAGCAGCAGATTGACTTTTCTGCTGCCAAGACTATTTTGGTGGGGGAAAATGCTCAGGGCAAGTCGAACCTGCTGGAGGCGGTAGAGCTGCTGGCGACGCTGAAGTCACACCGGACGAACCGCGATCGCGATCTGGTGCAGCAAGACCAGCCCGTGGCCCAAATTACCGCCTCGGTACGGAGAGATCTGGGCATCGCCGATCTCTCGCTGGTGCTGCGACAGGCGGGGCGGCGTACGGCCATTCTCAACGGCGAGAAGCTGCGGCGACAGCTCGACTTCCTGGGTTCTCTCAACGCGGTGCAGTTCTCAAGCCTGGATCTCGACCTAGTGCGGGGCGGGCCGGGAGAGCGGCGCACCTGGCTCGATACGCTGCTGATTCAGCTAGAGCCAGTCTACGCCCACATTCTGAGCCAGTACAACCAGGTGCTGAAGCAGCGTAATGCACTGATTAAGAAATCCTTTGGTAACGACGATGAGGGAGCTGAAGCCATCGACACTAACGAGTTTGCTCTGTGGGATGCTCAGCTAGCGGCCCTGGGTACTCGTGTCATTCGGCGTCGGGCTAGGGCGATCGCGCGTCTCGCCCCGATCGCCCACCAGTGGCACCAGGCCATTAGCGGCCAGCGCGAAGACTTGCAGATTCACTACCAGCCCAACGTGCCAATGGCCGAAGATGACCCGCAGGTGATTCAGGCCAGCTTTTTGGAAAAGATTAAACTGCGGGCGATCGCCGAGCAGCACCAGCGCACCTCGCTAGTTGGCCCCCACCGCGACGACATTGAGTTTGCCATTAACGACACCCCCAGCCGCCAGTACGGCTCGCAGGGGCAGCAGCGCACCCTAGTGCTGGCCCTGAAGCTGGCCGAGCTGCACCTGATTGATGAGGTGGTCGGCGAACCACCCCTTCTGCTGCTCGACGATGTGCTAGCCGAACTGGATTTGAACCGCCAAAACCAGCTTTTAGAAGCGATTCAAGACCGCTTTCAGACCATTATCACTACCACCCATTTGGGCGCGTTTGGCAGCCAGTGGATGGCTTCATCGCAGATTTTGACCGTCAAGGCCGGACGGATTGAAGATAGCTAAACTATTGCATCAGTTTGGTTCAGGCGGCTGAGAAACAATCATGCTGAGAGAACGCTTCCCACACCCAAGCTTGAGCAGGTGATCACTTCATGGTTGAACGACAGCAAACCGCATCTAACACTGCTAATGGTCGCGCCGTTGTCCCACTACATCGCGCCATTTTGAGCCGAGGGAGCTACTTTAGCTTGTTAAGTCTGGGCAGCGCGGGCAGCATTCTTAGCATTGGCAGCACCGGCAGCATTCTCAGCATCGGCAGTGCGGGTAGTGTTTTGAGCATTGGCAGTGCAGGCAGCATTTTAAGCGTTGGCAGCGCCGGTAGCGTGCTGTCGGTGTTAAGTATGGACAGCATTCTCAGCGTCTTGCAGTTTTGGGCGGTTCGCCAATTTTGATTGTATTCCGCCGCTGCTATTTCAACTCTCACCGCGAAAACAACAGAGCCAGCTCAAGGGCAGACAGGCCAAATTTTATTAGAGTGAATTACTTGGCCCAAACTCATCAGGCAGTTCATCAAACGTTATTGCCAGCTCTTTACACAGCGATCGCATCTGCAGCACAGTCAACGTCGGCGAATCCTCCCCCGTCTCCCAAGCCCTCACCGCGTCGAAATACCCCAATCCTTTTAACAGCTACGCCGTTTGCGGCAGCGGGGCATAGTAAAGCTGCATCAGTTGGTCGACGTTAAGCGTCTCAACGGCATAGATTTTGCCGCTAAGGTCCACAAACTCAACCTCAAATACGGTTGGTTCATACACTTCAACGATGGTACCAACCTGGCCTTTGTATAGGTCGAGATCCGCCAAGTTCTGAGTAAGGGCCACTACATCCAGAAGTTTCATCTACACTTGCCTCTAACCTAAGGAATATAACAGGTTACCAGCCGGGGAAAGTCTTCATCTTGCCTGACGATCCAGATACTTCTAATCGAGGCGCCTTTGCCATTTCGGGTCATTTCAAAATCGATTTGATATTTTTATCCGTAGGCATTGCGTTTTGTCGGCATCGCGTCTTGGGTTTTGAGAGCGTAGCGCAAAGCTGCTCGCAGTTCTCTAGCATTCTCCAAATTCAGTCCCAAAGCCGATTGAAAGACTGCCGCTTTATGACGACCTTCAGAATGGTTGGAATTGAGCGAATAGCCCTCCAGCTTATCTGAGGGAAGGATGGCCTTATCAGGATTGGGTAGTTTCAATTGTAAGCCGCTAATTCCTTTAGATAAGGCTTCTGCTCTGCTGGACTCAAAAATGATGCTTTGAATGAATTCTTAGCTAGCTGCACCAGCTGCTCGGGCGTTAGCCCTAAGGCCGACTCTACCGCGTCAAAATTTTCGCTTGCGTAGCCGCCAAAGTAGGCCGGGTCGTCAGAATTCACCGTGACGCACAGGCCGAGATCCAGCAGGTGTTTGAGATTGTGCTGGGTCATGTCGTCAAACACGCAGAGCTTGATGTTAGATAGCGGACACACCGTCAGGGGAATCTGATGCTCGACTAGGTAATCGACCAAGGCTGGGTCTTCGACACAGCGCACGCCGTGGTCAATGCGCGACACCTTGAGCAGGCGAATAGCCTCCCAAATATATTCTGGCGGCCCCTCTTCACCCGCATGGGCAACGGCGCGAAAACCCTCGGCTCTAGCCCGGTCAAACACCGCCTGAAACTTTGAGGGCGGATGGCCCAGTTCAGAGGAATCGAGACCTACCGCAACAAAACTGTCGCGGTAGGGTAATGCCTGCTCCAGGGTCGCCATGGCAGCATCGGCGCTGAGGTGGCGCAGAAAGCAGAGAATCAGCCCTGACGAGACACCCAACTCAACCTTCGCGTCGTACAGCGCCTGGGTGATGCCGCTATGAACTGCCTCAAAGGGAATACCGCGATCGCTGTGGGTCTGAGGATCAAAGAAAATCTCGGTGTGGCGCACGTGCTGGGCCGCACACTTTTCAAGGTAGGCCCAGGTGAGGTCGTAGAAGTCTTGCTCGGTCTGCAAAACGTGCGCTCCGGCGTAGTAAAGATCTAAAAACGACTGGAGGTTCTCAAACTGGTAGGCAGCCCGCACCTCTTCAACCGAATCGTAGGGTAGCGTAATGCCGTTGCGCTTTGATAGGGCGACCATCATTTCAGGCTCAAGGGAGCCTTCGATGTGAATGTGGAGTTCGGCCTTGGGCAGGGTAGCTAGGGGCGATCGCATGGTTAAATTAAAGCTTTTAGGAAGCTATTATGCCTTAGACCTACGGGTACTCGCCGTTCAATAGAATACCCAACGGGGAATTGTGCTGGTAACTTAAGCGTGGCTAAATCGCAGAGCGGTTAGGGCGTTTTGTCAGTCAGCGAGTATCGGCGTAGCCTTTCGGAGAGCGATCGCCCTCTTCCTCCCCGCCGCACCATAATTATCTCAGCACCTATGCTGACGGCGATTTCTTCTGGCGTTAGCGCTCCAATATCGAGGCCGATAGGGCCGTAGATGCTAGATAATTTCTCTTTTGAAATGCCTATTTTCTCGACTGCCTGATAGACCTGGCGCACCCTTTTCTCGCTGCCGATCATGCCAATGTACCGACAGGATACGGGTCGCTGTAGCAGATGCTGTAGCGCGTCGAGGTCGTAGGTATAGCCGCGAGTGACCAAGGCAGCGTAAAGGTTTTGGTGGACGGCTAAGGATGCGATCGCCTCCCCAATGCCTAGAGTCAAAATCTGATTGGCCTGAGGATAGTGATTGGCACTGGCCCACTCGGGGCGATCGTCCTGCACAGCTACCTGAAAGCCAATTAGATGAGCTACTTTAGCTAGCTGAATGCCCACGTGGCCCGCCCCCACAATCAGCAGCGTGGGCGGGGGCTGAAGGGTCTCAACAAAGGCGATCGCAGGGTCAGTTTGAGCTGTAGCCTTAGCCAAATAGGGCTTACTAGCGTCATCGAAGGGCATGACCAATGTTACCGATTGCCCCTGCTGAAGCCCCTGCAAAATTTCTCGCACAAGGGATTGCGCCCCATCGCCCTGCCAGCGCTCAAGCCACACGCGCATGTGACCACCGCAAACGCCCTGAGTCTGCCGCTGGGGTGCTCCTGACAAGTCAATGTCTACAAACTGTTTCTGCCCAGTTTTCAACACCTCCTGAGCCTGACGCAGCACCTTGGCCTCTCCTGCGCCGCCGCCGATAGTGCTGAAGGCGTGGCCATCGGCATTGACTATCAGTTTGGCTCCAACCTCTCGGGGAACAGAGCCTCTGACGCTGATAACGGTGGCGAGAACAGCTGGGCCACGATCTAGGGCCTGAGCCAGTTGTTGTAAAGAACTCAGCACTAACCTACTGCTTCATCGGAGCTTAACAGCGACAGCAGATCCTCTGCAAGATTTACTAATTCATACACTTGATTTGCATTCAGCTCATCAACTTTAAAGCCATGGGCTGCAGCGTTGCGTAGTGGAAGAATACTTATCAGCATCTGATAGTCAGACCTAGAGATCACACCCTCTACAACTAACATTTTTATCAAATAACGTGCATCAAAACTTTTTAAGCTAACTTCTTCTTTTTCAGCCAGAAGTCTCAGTATCGCTTCCACCCAAGACCAAGCGTACAAAAGAGCTGACTCTAACTGATTCACCACTGAGTTTCTGGCAAACTGTAGCCCAGCTTGGATATCTCGAACTTTAAAGCTTTTTTGAGATGATGTGACAAGACCGAGATCTTCTCTATTGCCTTCTGGTGCCAAAACCACTAGTTCAAAACGCCATCCCGGATGGCTTTCTATGGTCTGAGCTAGACTCTGCAAGTATTCAGAATCGCTCTTTGCCAGAGGACGTGCCTTAACTTCAACTACTACCGACTCATCACTTCCAAAAGCCAGCATATCTGGCCTATACGCTTTCAAGAAATCAGGCAATGTATCATTGCGAGGTTGAAAGGCTACCTCATAACCCTTGCTGCGGTAATCTTCAGCAAGCTCCAGTAAATGCTCTCTTTGCAATTCTCCAGTAGTGGCTACCATAAGCTCGGAATCTCCTCTTCAGAGGCGCTGGCAACAGCAATGTAAAGAAAGTCATTCTCTCGGGTGAAGCCTTCAGTCAAAATGGCCGACCCATCATTCATCTTTAAGTTTCCAAATAAGTTCCTCTTACTCACCAAAATGTCAATGACCTGACGATTGTCTATATAGACTAGCCCAATTAATGCATCCTGGATTGGTTTAGCTATATTGTCTACATCCATGTTGATGTTGTAGAAATAGATGATTTGCAGCATGACTAAGCCTGAAGTTGGCTGTTGTCTCAAATGCCAGTATTTTCCTGCCTCTTGACGCACTGTAGTTTGCCAATCACGCAGACGATCGCGCCTACGAACTTGTTGTGATACGGGTGGCCCATCCACTATAAACTCGAATCTCACCACACATCTCTAACCGAAGCTCCCGTACAAGAATTGTATACTTACCCATAGTGAATCGGGTTCTTTGGGTAGGCCAGGGTTCTTTGAAGAGCGCCCCAGCCTCTGGTTTCTAACGCCAGCTAAGACGCCACTACCGGCTGCCCCTGGCTCACCACTGCCTTTACGGCCTCGATCGCCCACAACGTCGCTTCCGGTGTTGCCGGTAGGGCCAGCGGCACATAGTGGGCGTTGCCAAACGCCGCCACTGCCGCCCGAATCGCCTCCCGCACCGACATGGCCAGCATAAAGGGCGGTTCACCCACGGCCTTGCTGCCGTAAATAACGCCGTCCTGGGCGGCGCGTTCGAGCATGTGAACGCGGAAGTGCTCTGGCACCTCGCTGATTGTGGGGATTTTGTAGGTGCTAGGGGCAAAGGTGCGCAGGCGGCCTTCGTCGTCCCACACCAGCTCTTCCATGGTGAGCCAGCCCATACCCTGCACAAAGGCACCTTCAATCTGGCCCTGATCAACTAGGGGGTTGAGGGATTCGCCGACGTCGTGGACGAGATCGACCTGGCGCAGTTTAAAGGTGCCGGTAAAGCCGTCTACCTCTACCTCAGACACGGCGCTGCCGTAGGCGAAGTAGTAGAAGGGACGGCCCTTACCCAGCTTGGGGTCCCAAAAGATATTGGGAGTGCGGTAGAAGCCGGTGGAAGAGAGACTAACGCGCTCACAGTAGGCCTGCCACACCACTTCGTCGAAGGCAATGCGGGCGCTAGGGTAGGTGCGGCAGTAGATCCAGTCGTCTTCGAAGACCATGTCTTCGGGGGCGTCTAGGTTTAGCATGCGCACGGCTACTCCGGCCAGGCGATCGCGCAGGGTTTCGCAGGCGTTCTTCACCGCCTGGCCATTTAGGTCAGACCCGCTGGACGCCGCCGTGGCCGAGGTATTGGGTACCTTATCGGTGCTGGTGTGCATCATGCGAATGCGATCGATGCCCACGCCTAAGGCTTTGCCCGCCACCTGAATCATCTTGGTGTGCAGACCCTGGCCCATTTCAGTACCGCCGTGGTTGAGCTGAATGCTGCCGTCGCTGTAGATCAGCACCAGCGCCCCGGCCTGGTTGTACATCACCTTATTGAACGAGATGCCGAACTTGACCGGGGTAATCGCTAGACCGCGCTTTTTGTGGGGGCTGGTTTCGTTGAAAGCGGCGATCGCCTCCTGCCGAGCCTCATAATCGGCCCGTTCCCTGGTCTCTTGCCACACTCGGGCGATCCGGTTGTCGACAATTTCCTGGTCGTAGTGGGTGGTGTTGGTCGCTCCAGTGCCGTGGTAAAAGTTGCGCTCGCGCACTACGTCGGGGGCCAGGCTAAGGGTGCGGGCAATGCGATCGACCACCTCTTCAATCACGATCATGCCCTGGGGGCCGCCGAAGCCTCGGTAGGCCGTGTTCGAGACTCGGTTGGTCTTAGCGATGCGGCCCTCAACCACTAGGTTGGGCACATAGTAGGCGTTATCTATATGCAGCATGGCTCGCCCCAGCACCGGAGGCGACAGGTCCAGACTCCAGCCGCCGTCTGCTGTCAGCATTGCTTTCATCGCAGTGATGGTACCGTCGCCGTTGAAGCCCACCTCGTACTGGCCTAAAAAGCCGTGGCGCTTGCCGGTAATCTGCATGTCGTGGTGGCGACGCAGGCGCACGCGGGCCGGTCGGCCGGTCTTGTAGGTGGCCAACGCTGCCGCCGAAGCAAAGGGGTTGGCCTGGGATTCTTTGCCGCCAAAGCCGCCGCCCATGCGCAGGCAGGTGCAGACCACCCGGTTGGTCGGCAATGCGAGAACGCGGGCCACCACGACCTGGGTTTCGCTAGGGTGCTGGGTAGAGGCAAAGACCTGCAAGTTACCTTCGCCATCGGGGATAACCCAGCTGGTCTGGGTCTCTAGATAAAAGTGGTCTTGGCCGCCGATTTCGACTTCACCCGTAAAGGTGTGCTCGGATTGGGACAGCACGGCATTGGAGTCGCCGCGACGGATGAACTGTGGCGTATCGTGGTAGCTGTCGGCGGCGATCGCCTCCTTAATGGTCTTAATTGCGGGCAGCGGCTCGTACTCTACCACCACCTCCTCGGCGGCGGATCGGGCGGCGGCTTCGGTTTCACCCACGGCCCAGGCCACCACCTGGCCGTAGTAGCTGACCTCGTCGGTTGGCAGCAGCACCTCGTCGTGGATGATGACGCCAGTGTTGTTGACCCCTGGTACGTCAGCAGCGGTAAGCACGGTGACACAGCCTTTGACCGCCAGCGCTGGAGCGGTATCAAGCTGGGTAATGGTGGCTCGGGTGTGGGGAGAGGTTACCGGATACAGCGACAGCATTCCTGCTGGTTCGCGCTGGTCGTCGGTATAGAGGGCGGTGCCGCTGACGTGGGCGACAGCGCTTTCGTGGCTTTTGCGTTGGCCAACTGGGCTCATGGGAAACCTCTGGAGGATTTTGGATTGAAGATTTTGGATTTTGGCGGTCCACTCTTGGGCGAGGTGGGTGGGCGCTAGGGAAATTCCACAGAGAACTTCTCGAATAGATTCACCACCAGGCGCTTGCGGTAGTTGGCACTGCCGCGCAGGTCAGTGAGGGGGCTAAAGGCATCTTGCAGTAAGGGCTTTACGGCCTGAATCGTCTCGGCACTCCAGGGTTTGCCAACCAGGAAATTTTCGACGGCGATCGCCCTTGCTGGAGTGGCCGCGACCCCGCCGTAGCCCAGCCGCGCGTGGAGAATTTGATTGCTGTCATCCACATCCACCACAAAGGCTGCCGCCACGATGCTGATATCGTCGGTACCGCGCTTGCCGATTTTGTAGGCCTGGGTCAGGCGGCGGGACGTGCCGGGAGTAAGGGTTTTGGAAATCTGCACCGAGACAATCACCTCGTCGGACTGAAGCTCGGTCTGCCGATAGCCCGTGAAAAAGTCGGCCAGAAGCACCGTGCGTTCTCCACTGGGGCTAGCTAGCTTCACGCTGGCATTCAATGCTAAGAGAACCGGAGGAAGATCGCCAATGGGTGAGGCGGTGCCGATGTTGCCGCCCAGAGTGGCTCTGTTGCGCACCTGGCGGGCCGCAAACCAGTGAATCATCTCGTCCATGCAGGGGAAGATGCCGTGGAGATTGGTCTCAATGTGGCTGAGGGGCACCGCCGCACCAACTTCCACGACCTCATCGCTCTGGCGAACTTGCTTAAGTTCCTCGACCGCTTCTAGGGAAATCAAGACGGGGAAGTGCTGTCTGTGCCAGCTCATCTCTAGGCCCAGATCCGTGGCTCCGGCTACCAGCGTGGCGTCCGGGTACTGCTGCATCAGCTCAAACACGTCCGAGAGCTGAGCGGGGCGGTAGAACTGTTCGCTGTGACCGTTGTTTTGGGTCGTGTAAGCCAGGGGCACCAGCGCCGTAGACGCCGATTTGAGCTGTTCAGAGAACTCATCTTGCGCCGTGGCGTCGGCTACCATCTGGGCAGCGCGACGAATAGGCAGGTAGCCCGTACAGCGGCAGAGGTTGCCCTCCACCGACATATCGTCGGGGGTACCGTCGTAGTAGGCAGCAAACAGGCTCATGATGAAGCCGGGAGTGCAGTAGCCGCACTGGGAGCCGCCGGTTTCTACCATGGCCGACTGCACGGGATGAAGCTTATCGGCGGTGACGGCTTCTTTAACAAAGGACTGTTTGGGAATGCGGCACTGAGTAATGCCGTCGGCGGTAAACACCTGCCGCCCGGCTACGGCCCCTAGCGGAATCAGGCAGCTATTTACGGCCTGGTAGTGAGGCTGGCCATCGGCCCCGTCGCCAATGATGGCGACGGTACAGGCCCCACAGTCGCCATCGCCACAGCCCTCTTTAGTCCCGGCGCGCCCGCTCAGGCGTAGGTATTCCAGCAGGGTAGTAGCTGGAGAGGAATCTTTCACGGAGACCGGCTCTCCGTTGATAGTGAGGGTGAGTTGACGTTCAAGTTGTTGAGTCAAGGGGCTTTGTTGCATCCAGAAACAGGGGCTACAGGCAATCTAGTGTTCAACCTAGAGGCAATTTGGTAGACCTGACAACATTTTGACTAAGATGTTCGTTTTTTGTCTATAGCTATTTGCAGGCAAGCTATTTGCAGGCAGCCCAGAGCAGCACCAGGTAACTTCGGGCATGTGCTAAAGCTGATTGGGCAGCCAGCGTCAGCTGCGTCAGAGACGTCTCAACAGAGGTATCCGCCAGCGTATCAAGGACTTAAGATCGATCGACTTTAGCGACAGGTCACTGCGTAATATACTGTTGAATCTTTGAGCAGCCTCTTGTCTTGGCCTTAGATGGCTCTTGCGGGCACCATCCGCACCCAAGATCACGGATGAGTTCTCCCGCCATAGTTAAGCAGCTGCTCGATCGCCGTCAGCCGATACTGCCACGATCGCAGCCTATACCCACTATTTGCAGTATCCACCCGCCCACCTTGAGTGAGGGGCGTGCGAACCCGGTCGAGTCCAGCTTTAACATTCTCTATATTGCGGCGCGATGGTTGCTGGGCCAGGGTTTCAAACTCGCTGCCCAGCTCATTGACGGCCTCAATCCAGGGTTCTAGGGCGTCGCGATCCATCCACAAGCGCTCTTGGGTTAGCAGCCAGCTCCACTCGCGCTGAAGAGCTGCGTAGCGACTAGCGGCCATCGCGTAGGGAGTAGTAGGCCCTGGCTGGCTGCTCTGGGTCTGAGCTAGCACAGCGTTAAGCTCGGCATCAAAGTCGGCGGCAGCAAACAGGGCATAGCCAGGGGTGGGCAGATCGCGACTAGCCTGGATTTGATCCAGCGCGGCGGCATTTGGCAGATCGAGCAGCCGAATCGCCGGTATGACCAGGGTTGAGCCAAACGACTCACTCACAAGCCAGGGTGAAATAAGGCGCTCAAAGCGGCTGGTATCGGCGGCATAGCTCATCAGCACAACCCAATCGAGATAGTGGGCCTTGGCCCAGGTACCCCAGTCTTGCTGAATGCGCTGGAGGCGATCGTGCTCGGGGTTGGCAAACACCGCCGCCGACAGGATCA
This sequence comes from Nodosilinea sp., assembly GCA_049645805.1. Taxonomy (GTDB): domain Bacteria; phylum Cyanobacteriota; class Cyanobacteriia; order Phormidesmidales; family Phormidesmidaceae; genus Nodosilinea. The sequence goes on along the minus strand of JBARUP010000555.1, from coordinate 1,504 downwards.
AACCGGGCCGCTGCCGCCTCAGCGTGCTGGAGACAGTTTCCACAAAGGAGGTCACCTGCTGCATCCGAAACTCGGTCCAGCGTTCCCACAGCACCTGCTGCTGAATCTGCTGGTTGCGATCGAGCCCGCGATCGCGAGGATTAAGCGTCATAGGATCAACGCCGCTAGCGCTTTGAAACTGCCAGCGCGCCACGTCGCCATAGCCGTAGGTGCGGCTGGCCTCAGGGTCTTGGAAGGGGTAGCGAATGTAGTCTAGGTGAATGCCATCGACTTCGTACTGGGTGACAATTTCGGTCATCAGCCGGGTTAGATAGCTGCGCACCTCAGGATTGGCGGGATCTAAAAAGGGCTTGTCTTGACCACGGGGAATGTGCCTACCGCTGTTGTCGTAGGCGGCCCAGCTGGGGTGCTGAGTAATAACCGGGCCGAGGTAGTCGGCGGGCTGGTTGAGCAGGCGGTTGTGACGTCGATTGCCGGCGGCAAACACCCATACCCAGGCGTGGAGGGTCATGCCGCGCTGGTGAGCTAGGTCTACAGCGGCAGCTAGCGGATCCCAGTCGCGGATGAGGGGGTTTTGCTTGGGCGCTACCTGGCTAGGGTAGATGGTATAGCCTGCGTTAGTGGTTTCAAAGAAAACGGTGTTGATGCCCGCTGCCGCCAGCCGGTTGAACACCTGGCTGAGGCCCTGGGGCGATCGCGCCGCTACAATAGTGCCTCGATCGAGCCACACGGCGCGAATTTCGCCCTGGTCAACGGGGCGATCGCGGGCAAAGTTATCCCACAGGGCAGCGCGGACGGCTAGCCAACGATCGCGCACCTCACTAGGTCTACCCGCTTCCAGCAGCGCGTCCCACTCGTTCAGTAGCTGCTGAGCCTCGGCCAGGGCAGGGTGCAAAAAGGTGCTCCGGCCCACGCTCATCTGCTCTGCCGCCGCCGTCAGCACGGGCTGGCGATAGCCACCGAGGGCCGGTGCCGCACTATCGGGCAGTGTCAGCACCGTCGGCGCACTGAGGGAGCTGGCCATAATCAGGGCGCTCTCAAAACGACCGATCAGATTATTGAGCTCCTGCTTCATCTCTAGAAACACTGCCGAACTGGGAGGACGCCCGGTAGGAGACACCTCAATAACGGCTGGGGCAGTTTGCTGGGCGGGGTCGCCGACAGCGGGGCTAATTACATCTACCGTGGTGCCAGCTGCGGGCTGCGGCGCTCTGGGTCGCTGAGACGGGGGCGGCGGCGGTATCGATGGAGTATGGGTGGGCCTGCGACCGGGCCTAGCGTCAGGGGGAGTGCTGCCGCGATCGCTATTGTTGTCAGCCTCTAAAGCTTCGATGACGTCGGCATTGGCAGGCTGCTCAAGAGTAGGAACAGGTCCATCGAGTTGAGCATGGGCCACCGTAGCTAGGCCCCAGCTACCGGCCAAACCTGCAATGGTCAAAGACTGGCCTAAACGGGCGACCGCGACCCACAACAGCTGATTGCCCGCCTGAGTCACCCCCCGAGT
>JBARUP010000554.1:0-3219 GCA_049645805.1 Nodosilinea sp. | reverse complement strand
GTTAAGTCGTTAGAACCAATGGCAATGCCTTGAATTCCTGCTTTGGCATAGGCGGGCAGCAAAAACAAAACCGACGGCACCTCAGCCATGATCCATAGCCCAAAGCCATCGGAGTCGAGCAGGCCGGCTCGCCCAGCGCGCTGGCGGCAGGCGATCGCTTCTTCAACCGTGCGAACAAAGGGCAGAATAAGCTGCACGTTGGTGTGACCGGACCGCTGCAGAGCAGCTAAAGCCCCTAGCTCTAGCTGAAATAGGCGATCGTCAACCTCATAGCTAAGAGTACCCCGCAGCCCCAGCATCGGGTTAGGCTCAACCGGCGGGCTGCCCCGCAGAGCCTGCCATTCGTGCGATCGCAGATCGAGGCTGCGGTAGCGCAGGGGCTTGGGTCCTAGGGCCTGGGCAACTGGCTCTAGCTGCTGCACCAGGCGACTTTGTAGCTCAGCCTCCTGGCCCTGGTTTACCCAGTCCCAAGGATGTCGCCCGTCTAGCACATCCAGCAGCAGCCACTCCGATCGCAGTAGACCAACGCCGCTAGCATATTCGAAGGGCAAAGAGGCTAGCTGCCGCGTTTGGCTGAGATTGATCATGACCTGAGTCCTCAAGCGATGCGCGCGCGCCCTGTGTAGAGGCGTCAGCTCAACTGGTGGGGCCGGGGCCGCCTGAAACTGCGCCAGGGCACTGCTGAAGTGCTGATCATTAGTCGCTTCGTCGGTGAGGCCGTAGACTACACCGCGATCGCCATCTAGCCAGAGCACCGTGCCGTTTTCTAACAGCTGGGTTGCCTGGGGTGCTCCTACCACGGCGGGAATACCAATCTCGCGGGCCAAAATAGCCGCATGGCAGGTAGCTCCCCCCCGCTCAGTCACAATGCCCACAACCGCCTGGAGCTGCAAAAATATATCCGGCTGGAGGTCAGGCAGCACGACAATACACCCAAGAGGCAGCGGTTTAGGCAAATCTTGGAGATGATTAGCCACGACAGCCACGCCCTGAACGCGGCCTTCCGACGCCCCAATACCGCGTACTACTGTGCTGGCCGAGGGTAGCAGGGGCGGCTGAGGTTGAGGGCGAGACGCGGGCGCGGGCGCTGTGAAATCAGCTGTAGAATCAGGCCAGGGAAGCGCCTCGGTAATGACTAGAGCGGGCTGGTGAGGGTCAGCGCCGGGGTAAAGCAACCACTCCAGACGCACCCCCTTGCTCCCCAAAGCGGCCTGGGCCTGGTCAGCGAGGTCTACTAAGCGGGCAAGTTGATCTGCGTCTAAAGGCGTCTGCAAGCTGGGATGATCGCGATCGACTACCCGAATGGCCTGAGCCGCCGCCCCTAGCCCAGGCCGGTACTGGGATGCTAACGCCGATTCGTAAATGCGCTCCTGAAATCCCGGCTCCCAGGTAGCCGCAGCGACCCTAGCTCGACTCGTTCGACAGCGGGCCGGAATCGCTTCTCCTCGGGTAAGGGCTAGACCTAGACCGGCTACAGCGGACACAGCGACTTGTCCCCTATCTAAAACCAGGGTGCCTGAGCAGATCGCCGGGTAAACCGGCATAATCAAAGTTGCCAAGCTGAGATCACTCAGCCGCTGACAGTAAACCTGCCAAACCGATAGGCAGCGGGCCGTCAGCGCCTGGCTCCAAAACTGCGGCAGCACTTGAGATAAGTCAGAAACGTCAGCCTCAGTTTGAGCGGGCAAAAGACCGGTGCTAAGTAGCCCAAGAGAGGAGCGGTCGGTTCCTTCTGGCTCGTCTACCCACAGAGAAGCGCGCAGCATCCAACCGGCAGAAGTCAAGCCGCCGGGCTGAGGAAAGTCAGGCCAGGCCGGGGGCACAGACATCGCTCGCATGGCTTGCTGCCACCGCTGGCTACACTGCTGTAGATGCTGAAACCCGCTTTGGCAAACTGGCGCTAGCCGATCGCCCGCTGGTTCTGGCCAGGCCATCTGCCCTAAACTGTGGTGCCAGGATGCCGCTGTTAGCACACTTCCCTGCGCTGTAGGCAACCCCTGCTGCTTCAAGAGACTTAGGTAATAAGCTTTATGGCCAACAGTCTGCAAATCGGCTACGCCTAGATCGTCGAGCTGTCGGAGCCAGGTCATACCAGCGATAAAAAACTAGCCCTCACTGAAATCAGCCTGAGGGAGGGAGGCACGGATTTAGTTTAGTAAAAGCTGACCCTAACCCTAAAGTCGGTAGCTTACTTGCAGAACAGAGTTACTGGTCACCGCGGGACGGTAGAGGAGAGTCTCGCTTTTACTCGCTTTTATTAGGTCTTGGTAATTCAATATCTTATAGCTATAGATTCTACGCTACGGCCACCGCATTAACTTTCTGTCTAGGTTCCTAAACATCAGCTTGTAAAGATCAGCTCAACGGTCCAAACTCGTTATTTTCACCCTCGTCACCGCTGAAGATTGTCGCAACAATAGACCTATCAGGGCCTGCCCTGTCCCTTTTCATTGGGCAATCGACCTATGCAGACCTATTCATCAAGCCATACCTGGCTTAACCAAGGAAAAAGACAGCTGCTCGGCCTGTTTTTGGCTAGTCCTTGCCCGCTGTGTCAGCGCTCAACTACCGGGATACTCTGCTCAAGCTGCGATCGCCTAGTGCGGCAGTGTCAAACCTCAACCCCCTGCGATCGCACTGTCAGCCTGAGAGTTGTGAGCTGGGGACGCTACGAAGGCAGTTTGCGTCAGGTCATTGGCCGTCTCAAGTACAGTGGCCATGCTGAGATAGCGCAGTTTTTAGGCACCGAGCTAGGACAAAGCTGGCGCGCCCAGATCAAGCCAGGCTCACCAACCCGGCCGCTGATAGTTGTGCCTATTCCGCTCCACCCGACTAAGCTCCAGCAGCGGGGCTTCAACCAAGCTGACCTGCTGGCCGAGTGGTTCTGCCGCTCGACTCGCCTACCGCTGTGCAGAGATGGGCTACTACGCATCCAGGCTACCCAGCCTCAGCACAGCCTGGACCGGTCTGCTCGCCAGCAGAATCTATCCCAGGCCTTTGCCGTCAACCCAGGGCAGACTAGCGCGCTGCGCCAGGCTGGGGTATGGCTGCTAGACGATATATTTACCACTGGTGCCACAGCCCAGTCGGCTGCTCAAACACTGCGGCAAAGCGGTATCGCGGTAGCAGGCATCTGTGCTGTAGCCCGCGCGGCTGCCTGGGATACCAGCAGCCGCAGCCGCGATCGAGTATCTTAGTTCCACAGCAGCGTGGCAGCAC
>JBARUP010000553.1:0-3488 GCA_049645805.1 Nodosilinea sp. | reverse complement strand
CGTTGAGGCCCAGCAATTCGCTAGCGATTGGCAACGCTTGCTCTAGGATGACGAACACCTACAGCAGAACCAGCCAGGGCTGCTACCAGACCTAGCAAAGAACCCAAAGCAAACGACCAGCCGACTTTAGCAGCACTACCGGCAGCATCTTGAGCCTGCTGAGGCGTCAAATTAGGATCTTGGGTTACATTGGGTAAGGCATCAGTGGGAACCTGACTGATTACGGCGTCTGCTCCCTGGGCCACCAGACCAAATGCTCCAGCTACCCCAGTTGACAACAGCCACGCACTTACGGCCAAGGTAGTTGCCCATAGAATAGCGCCGTTAAGCATAGCGGTCTTGCGGTTCATGGGGCCGCAGGCACGGGAGGTAACCCAGCCGCCAATAAACAATGCAATAAGCAAACTAACAATAGACCAAATGCCAACAGCAGTTCCCACTCCGCCAGCATCGTTCGAAGGATTGTTGACGTTAGCTAGGGTGGTAAAACCAACGGCAGCCCCCAACCCAGTCAAAACAAGCTGGGTTGCAATTGAAACTACTAGTCCCGCGAAAATTGGTCCCCAGCGCACTAAATCGTGGTACTCAGCCACAGGTACAGATACAGCAGTCTCTGTGACTCGATAGTTGGGGTTAGCTCCAGGGGTATCACTATAGGTACCGGGATCATTCGTGTAGGACATAAGTACACCTTCCTTTCAACACTGTTTAACTGCTTAATAAAATCGAGTTAGTCTCTTATTACTAGATGGTAAAGCCACGCTGTAACTGCCTTATCTACCTGTAGGCGCAAAAAAAAGGACCAAAAGTCGTAAATAATGCTAAAAAAGAGAATGTTTAAGGCTTATTCCACCTTTTTTGCTGTTTACACCCGATCGAAACCTTGGCCGAACTTTTCGTGTGCTGAGCATTGCTTAGGCTTCTCCTAACTTGTAAGCGATGATTGGGAAGGTAGAGGTAATTCTCCCCTTGGATACATGCCGATAGAGCAAAAAAGGTTGAATTCTCTTAAGGAAAGTTTAGGTTGTAAACAGCAAGTAGTAAACATGTTCTAGTTCGTGGGAAGTTACGACTTTCTCGGGAGTGCTCGACGCGTCAGATTACCTTACTGCCGCGCTAAATCGACCCAGGAGTTATGAATTTGTTGTGGGCAAAACTCCGCTTTTAGACTTAAATAAAGTTTGGTAACGCTTTTGCTCAAGTGCACAGGCATTCCGAGGCTGACAGCATCGCTTTCTTACGCACAGCTTGAGCCGAGTTGAACGTTTATCTATGATTGAGGAAATATTGTGAACAAAGTATTAGGAATCGTGCTGGGTGGCGGTGCTGGAACCCGCCTCTATCCACTGACCAAAACCCGAGCAAAGCCAGCTGTGCCCTTGGGGGGTAAGCATCGGCTTATCGATATCCCAATCAGCAACTGCATCAACTCAGATATTTCCAAAATTTATGTGCTAACGCAGTTCAATTCAGCCTCCTTAAATGAACATATTTCGCGCTCCTACAGTTTTTCAGGTTTTCAGCAGGGTTTTGTAGAAGTGCTAGCAGCTCAGCAAACCCCCGAGAACCAAGAATGGTTTCAAGGTACCGCCGATGCTGTACGGCAGTATCTCTGGCGATTTGAGTCCATGAATGTCGATGAGTATCTGATTCTATCTGGCGACCATCTGTACCGTATGGACTACCGTGACTTTGTCCGGCACCATCGCGAAACAGACGCCGATATTACTCTTTCGGTACTGCCTATAGATGAGAAAAGGGCCTCCAGCTTTGGCCTGATGAAAATCGATGACTCTGGCCGCATCATTGACTTTAGCGAGAAGCCCAAGGGCAGTGCTCTAAAGGAGATGCAGGTAGACACCACGACTTTAGGGCTTTCTGCCGAAGAGGCTCAGGCTAAGCCCTACATCGCATCTATGGGAATCTATCTATTCAAGCGAGAGGTACTCATTGACTTGCTCAAGCAGCAGCCCGATCGCACTGACTTTGGTAAAGAGATCATCCCTAACTCCGCTAAAGATTACCGAGTGCAGGCCTATCTATTCAACGACTACTGGGAAGACATCGGAACTATTGAATCGTTTTTTAATGCCAATCTGGCTTTGGTAAAGCAGCCTAACCCATTGTTTAGCTTCTACGATGAGGCTGCCCCTATTTATACCAGAGCCCGCTACCTACCTCCTACAAAGTACCTACAGTGCGAAATCAATCAGTCTATGGTCACTGAGGGATGTATTCTTAAGAAGTGCAAAATCACTAATTCGGTGATTGGCATTCGCTCTCGCATTGAATCAGGCTGCACTATCGAAGATAGCTTGATTATGGGAGCTGACTATTACCAAGACAACGTTGAGCAGCGCAATAGCTGCGATAGCGCTGTTGTTCCCCTAGGTATTGGAGCTAACAGCACGATTAAGCATGCCATTGTCGATAAAAACGCTCGTATTGGCTGTAACGTTCAGATTCTCAACAAAGACAGGGTTGAAGAAGCTGAACGAGAAAACGAGGGGTTCTACATCCGCAGCGGCATCGTGACTATCCTGCGAGGGGCCACCATCCCAGACGATACGGTGATTTAGGTAAAGCTCAAGAGTCGACTGCCGACAAACCTCCTTAACCCAAGTTAGGGAGGTTCGCTTTCTAGATAGCTAGCAAATGCAGAGCTGGCTACACGTTCTAAAATCGTGAAACGTCTCACTGACGGGTCTCCGTTAGTCTGTCTAGCGAGATAGAGTCAGCTATTCCCTATTGAAGATGGCTGTTCTTCTACAGCTTATTACTTTAGTAAAAGTTGTATCACTAATTCCAAACCTATCATGAAAGCTACACAAAAATTTGCATTACTAATTGGTATCGTCTATGTCGCCATTGGCGTCATGGGTTTTGTTCCATCCCTGGTTTCCCCTCCTAGCTCCTTCGACTCTGCCGTCGATAGTTTGGAGGTACTTTCGGGTTATGGTGCTCTACTAGGTCTATTCCCAGTTAACACTGCTCACAACATTATTCATATTGTTACTGGGCTGTTAGGCATTGTAGCTGCTATCTCACTCGATAGCTCACGCCTGTTTGCCGGACAGCTGGGTATCTACTACGGTCTTTTGAGCATTATGGGTCTCTTCCCCGTGCTCAATACCTTCTTCGGTCTTTTCCCCATTTTTGGTTTGAATGTGTATCTGAACGGTTTGACCAGCCTTCTGGGTATCTATTTTGGTTTTATTGTGACCCCTTCACTACTTGCCTTGTTCAAGCAAGAGATTAAAGACGGTAAAGGCGCTGGTGAAATCATCTAGCCAGAGCCGGTAGTGGTTATTAGTCCAGATTGATGTAGTGGTTATTAGTCCAGATTGATTATGTCAAATTAGCGCCCCGACAGGTTTCCCAGTTCCGCTCCGCCTTTACTTGTAGCCTTTTCAACTAGGGCAAGGTTGAACCTCTGAAGCAGTCGCTTCAACCTGGGTAATTGTTTGCACCGACACACCGGATAGGTA
>JBARUP010000552.1:0-2295 GCA_049645805.1 Nodosilinea sp. | reverse complement strand
GTATCGCCATCCACTGGTTGGGCTGGTCGGTGGGCATGGGCTCTGACCAGTCGTTGGGGTCGGCGTAGCCAAGGGCGTGGAGGAGTTTGATGGTTCGATCGATCCCCGCCAGGCTGCCGTAGAGCATGTGGCGCACTTTCTCGGGGTTTAGGGGTCGGGTGCCTCTGTCGTTGGCCCCAGACCTGGGCGGCAGCGGCAGGGACCCGGCCTCTGGGTTATCGCTATCGCTGTCGTTGGGTTCGAGATATTCAAACATCGGTTCTGTTTCCTTGTGTGGTTGAAGAAAACAGAACGCGAAAACCCTAGCCGCCCGCGCTTGAAGTGCAAACTGGGGGGGCTAGGGTACCATGACCTTAGCCTCGCAATCTGCTGTCTAGATTTGCGGGGTTAGCTGTCTGTTGGTGTTGGTAGCACCTTCAGGCAGCGCCAAGATTTTCGAGTACTGTGTAGCCACCGCTCTGTGTGAACGGCTTAATGAATGAGATTACTGGTACAGGCGCTACTCGTCAACCGTATAGCGAAAGATAGGGTCGTGGGGAGAGGGGGTGCGATCGCGATTCGTAATCAAGGGGCGTTATACGAATTTTTCCACCTGATCATCCCTACAGGAGACACAGTTATTCAAGCTCTAGCAGCAGCAGCGCATGTCCGTTTGGATCTTTGATCAAAACGCCCTGTCTGTAGAGAGATGAATCTTCAGGCTTGACTAGCTTCAGCGGTGCTGTTTCTACACCATCAGCACCTAGCGCATCGGCTGCTGCCTCTAGATCCGTCACAAACAGCTCAATGTGCATGTGGGGAATATCGCTGCGCTGCCAGTCAGCCAGAGTAGGGCGGCCCGTGCCCGGCTTGCGGTAGTCCAGCAGCTCTATGCCAATAGCGCCCTGGTCGGGCTGTAGCGACGTTACCTGAACCGCAGCGCTGGGTAAATCGTCTAGACGCGCCTGCACCTCTCGCCAGTTAAAGCTCTGACCCTTCATCGGCAGGCCCAGCCGATCGCGATAGAACCGAAGACCAGCTTCGGTGTCGGCAGCCGCGATCGCGCTGTGATCAATACCTAAAAACAGGCGATCGGTCGGCTGCTGCCACTTATCCTGGCTTTTGTCTGGTGGAAACCAGATAATTTCTAAGTTGTGGCGATCGGGATCTTTAAACTTAAAAGCGCGAATGTGGGCCGAGGCCTCATTTTCGGGAGGGAAGACCTGAGGGCCGCTCGATATAGGCTCCACCGGAACCGCCCGAAGACGGGCGTAGGCGGCCTCCATATCGCTTACAACAATGGCGAAATGCTGAAACCACAGGTCATTACTGCGAGAATCAGGCGGCAGAGGCTGGCTCTCGACGTTGAGATACTGCATCAGCTCAATCTGCTCAACCCCCAGCCGTAGCCTGACAACGCGAACCCTGACATCGCCCGACCTGCCTTCAAGCAGCGTTTCGTCCACCAGAGTCAGATCTGAGACCAGCTCAAACTCGAGCACCTGAGTGTAGAACGCTGTAGAGCGATCGACATCGCTTACGGTGAGCGCGATCGCCCCCGTCCGCTGCACCTGTAGATTTGGAAAAGTAGAACTCATGGCGTTGCTGGTGTAACTACTGCATAGCGCAGGGCTGAGCTGGGGGAGCTTGATCAAGCTGCACGATCATCATTGTGCAGGGCTCGCCACCGACTGTACCAGAGAGGTGGCCCCGACGACCCTCAGCATCGGCCTGGGTGCCCTGGTCTGCGCCAAACGATAGGTCACCCGGCCCCATTTCAGCCCGCTGACCATCCATAGTTTCGACGAACCAGCGCCCGGTCAGGGGAATAATCCACTGCGGCTTAGGGTTTTCGTGCCAGCTGCCAATCCAGCCCACCGGCAGTACCGCAAACACAACTGTGGCCCCTGACTGCTTTAGCTTTGCCAGCCACTGAGGAGAGGCCGGGGGCGCAATACTTTGTAGCTCAAAGTCTTGAAGCTGGCAGCGGCTTTGGCGACTGACACCATTTTCGTCCGTCCACACGTGCCAGTAGGGAATGGTCGGCGGTGACGGCGCTCCTGGTGGCTGAGACATTGTAGAGCCTGCAAAATAAACAACAGGTTAGACGTGCAGCAACTCGTGCTCGCTGTGAACGTTGAGCCGCTGCTTTAGATGCTCCGCCACTCGAATCGCGTTGGCAATAATCGTCAGCGTCGGATTCACGCCAGAGCTAGACGGAAAGAAGCTACCATCGACCACGTATAGGTTGTCCACATCGTGAGTACGACAGTCGAGATCTAGCACAGAGGTAGACGCATCGGTACCGAAGCGACA
>JBARUP010000551.1:0-5703 GCA_049645805.1 Nodosilinea sp. | reverse complement strand
ATGAGAAATAGAGTTAGACAAAACAGCTTAGAAAAACGACTTTCGGGTATAAAACGCATGACAAAACCTCCTACGCGGACACCGTAGGTTACAGACGCGCGACCGGAAAACCTCCGGCTGTGTCTGCCGAAATTGTTGATGGCCGCTAACCTGTTAGAGAGCTACCGGCAACTGAAGTTGGGCTCACCCACGAAGAATAATCTCCGCAAAAATCAGGCCAGCCAGCCTATAGACCACCCGCTGATGTATTAAAAGAGACTAAAATTGAAAATCAAAATAGGCAGTGCCTCATTGACAGCTCCTTGACGCGGTGGAGTGTCATTGCTAGCCTAATCGACCGTTTCACAGCATCAAACTGCTGCTGTTGAAGAACTGCGATCGCGATAGTTCTTTGAAGAAGTGCTTCGAAAAGCTGCCCGAATGGGATTTTTAACTCTTACCTTTAATTATATCAAGTTCTAAAGCTTTGGTGCCTAATGTCCTAAATAGAGCATCTTAATACACCGATCTTAACAGACCTCTTATACCGGCATTCCGCAGGCTAATAGGGAATAAAAGAGGTGGTTTTTTTGGGCCCAAAAAACGTTTCTTCTGGCGGTCGCATTTTCCCTTGCCGTTGACATCCTCTCCGAGCAGCCCTATGGGGTATGCAGGGAGATTTCGTGGGTTGCCCCAGAGATTTCCTGCTTCAGTGCCAGCTAGGCTGATTAACCTCAGCCCCCGCCGCTTCCCCTCCACAGGCGTTTTTAGAGTCTTAGAGCTGGGGCAGCATTCCCTTCTAGACACGATTCTTTCAAACAAGTTAAAGTGGTACTGAGTATGAACTACCGCTGATCCTATGGAACAGGCCGCCCTCAATAATCCAATTACGTCTCTCGAAGATGCCATTGAACGCTGTCAGTCCCTTGGCATGCGGCTGAGTCGGCAGCGGCGCTACATCTTAGAACTACTCTGGCAGCATCAGGGACACCTCTCGGCCCGCGAGATTTACGACTGCCTCAATCAGCAAGGCCGCGAAATCGGCCATACCTCTGTTTACCAAAACCTTGACGCGCTATCAGAGCAGGGCGTTATTGAGTGTGTCGAGCGCGCCGATGGTCGCCTCTACGGCCACCTAAGCGATTCTCACAGCCACGTTAACTGCCTTGATACTGACGAAATTATCGACATTCAGGTGACGCTACCTGACGACTTGATTCAGCAGATTGAGGCCCGCACCGGGATTACCATCACCGACTACCGCATCGACTTCTTTGGCACCACCGCCGCTAAATAGACCTGATCGGTCGTCGACGCGGCTCGGGTTTAGAGGGCGTTAGAAACTGCACCATGGGCTGTATAAGCCAGGGCGCTAGCCGCTGCACCCACACCGTTGCGTGGCTCTGCCAGCCTACTAAAATTTCAGACCGGCCCCTGTTTAGTCCCTTCACCAAGGCCTCAGCTACCTGGTCTGGGGTTGAGGGCTGCACTCCGCGAAACCACTCAAACCCCTGCACCATGTCAGTATCGGTCAGCGAGGGCAGCAGCCCTACTACTCGCACCCGGTGAGGTGCCAACTCGCAGCGCAGCGCCTCGGTAAAGCCGACAATAGCAAACTTAGTCGCTGAGTAGGTGGCCATGGTTGGAGCCGCTACCTTACCCATCAGGCTAGAGACATTGACAATGCAGCCGTCTTGACGAGCAGCCATGCGGCGGGCCACCAGGCGAGTCACCGTGTAGAGACCAAGTAGGTTAGTAGAAATCTCGGCCTGCACCTGGGGCAGCTTGGCCTGTAAAAACGGCGTTTGGTAGGCAACCCCAGCGCAGTTGACCAGCAGATGCACCGGGCCGTGGTGTTGCCAGGCGCGGGCAATGACCACGTTGGCCTGAATAGGGTCGGTCAGGTCGACCGGTAGCACCACGGCTTCGGCCCCAAGCTGCCGCACCTCAGCTGCGACGGTCTCTAAACGCTGGGCGCTGCGGGCCACCAGTAAGATGCGCTGCATACCCTGGCGGGCCAGGGCGTGGGCAATGGCGCGGCCAATACCGCGTGACGCTCCGGTAATGAGAGCGGTTTTACCGTTGAAAAGCATAAAAATCTCCTGCTGAGCGTGAAGTGTTCAGTCAGCCTGTGTGGGTTGGATAGGATTAAAACTAGTTCGGAGAAATACTCACGGGCTCAGTTCGGCTGAGATCAGGGCGGAGCGCTGCCTAGACAGCGAATCTTTGGGTGCCACCCTCATGTTGTTCCTCAGTGTCGCTAGAGGTGTCGCTAGAGGTGTCGCTAGCGATAATGGGTCATCTAGGCCAGGCCAGTGATGGGACTACGGGGCCAAGGCTTAGGGTCGTGCACGCACAGACTGAATGGAATCATGACGTGGACATTTGACCCGTCGGGGGGCGCTTGAAGACTAAGGATTAATCAATCTACCGAGGGCTCGATGAACATGGATCATGGCTGTAGCTCTCCTTAGCGCAAGACCATCTGAACCATGACTCAGACGTTAGCACCGGGATCAGACACCGACAACAATCCTGATCAAAGCTGCTGGATTGTAACAATGCTCATCAACATTCTCAGGAACGATGACTCAGGAACACTGTGTTTCTTCAAGGAACTCTTGAGAGCTCAAACAGAATTGCCTGTCCACAAAGATTTTGGGAATTTTTGGGTTTCTATGAGAGCCACAGAACAAGGAGGCCAATTCTGAGAAAGCTCTTATGTAGTTTAAGTTACGTATTGTTGTATTACGAAAGTCTGGGACGGACGGAACAGATTCACGGTTCTGTGCACTAACTAATCCTAGCTGAGGAGCTGGGTCTCGCGGCAGGCCCGTTCTAGCTAAAATAGAGCGTCGTTGATAGATTCTGCCATGGGCGTTGACCAGGCTAGTGCGATCGCTGCGGCTGCGTCACCCTGCGATATTTTGATTCTCTCCAACGGGCCTGGAGAAATTTCGACCTGGGTGCGTCCGGTAGTTAGGTCGCTGCGGCAGCATCTGCCCAATCATAGTCGAGCCCGTATTTCCATTGTCTTGTCGCCCTGTGCCAATGCTTCCGGCCGCGAGGCCGAAATGGCCCGTAGTCTGCCAGAGGTCGATCGCGTCCAGGGGCCGGAGCACTTTTTCGCCTTTTTGCTGGCGGGCAAGACCGCCGAGCATTGGGACTGGCACTCGCGGGGAGTGGTGCTGTTTTTGGGGGGTGACCAGATCTACCCGGTTGTAGCGGGCCGCCGCCTGGGCTACCGCACCGTGCTCTACGCCGAGTGGGACGCTCGCTGGCACGGCTGGATCGATCGCTTCGGCTGCATGACCCCGTCGATTGTGGCAGCGGCCCCGGCTCAGTTTCGCTACAAGTGCGAGGTGATTGGCGACCTGATGGCCGACGTGCAGGGAGATGTGGGCAGTTGGCAGGAGGTAAGCGATCGCCTTTCTCTGGCCCCCGACTGCGATCTCATCGGTCTGATGCCAGGTTCCAAGAAGAGCAAGCTCAGCGTCGGGCTGCCCTTTTGCCTGGGCACCGCTGAGGCCATCCACCGTCTGCGGCCCCAGACGCAGTTTGTGATTCCGGTCGCGCCGATGCTGTCGCTAGAGTCGCTAGCCCAGTTTGCCGATGCGGCCCAAAACCCAGATATTCGCCTCTTTGAGGGAGCTACCACGGCGGAGCTGGTCGAGGCCGGTTCGCCCCGGTTGCGCACTCCCAGCGGGCTAGAGGTGCTGCTGTGGCAGGAGCATCCCGCCTACGACATTATGGGCCAGATGCAGTTTTGCCTCACCACCGTAGGGGCTAACACCGCCGAGCTGGGCTCCCTGGGGGTGCCGATGATGGTGCTGCTGCCCACTCAAAAACTAGAGGTGATGAAAGCCTGGGACGGCATTCCTGGGCTGCTGGCCAATCTGCCCCTGGTGGGAGACAGCCTGACCCGAGGGATAAACACCCTGGTGCTGCGACAGATCTATAAGGAAGGAAAACTCTTTGCCTGGCCCAACATCTGGGCCAAGCGCGAGGTCGTACCCGAGCTAATCGGCCCGCTCAAGCCCCAGGAGGTGGCGGCTCGGGTGGTGGGCTATCTAGATCATCCCCCAGCGCTAGAGGCAATGAGGCAGGAGCTGCGATCGGTGCGCGGCGAAGCGGGGGCCGCGGCCAAGCTGGCGGCGATGGTAGTCGAAGAACTAAGCTCTTGATAATCCAGCTGGGGGCGATCGCCCCAGGTTCAGTCTTCTAAGTAGTTGGGCTAATTCAAATGTAGGATGGGTTAGCGGTAGCGTAACCCATGCGGGCGTTGGGTTTCGTTCCTCAACCGCAACCTACACGGTCTTATATTTGATTGGGTCTTCCTGCTTACTCTGTAGTCAGCTAAAGACTCGGGACTAGTCAGCTCTGACTTTCCGCGCCCTGTTTAAGGCTCCGGTGAGCGAGTGACTTCAAGATAAACGTGCTCTAGCCTAACCGGCTGGCGGGCAATTGAGTCGAGGGGAATACCTTCAAAGCGATCGATCAGCGTTTTGAGGGCGAGCTTTTCGGGCACCAAAAAGGCTAGGTCGCCGCCGTAGATGCGGTGAGGGTAGCCTAGCTGACGGGCGCGGGCGATCGCTCCCTGGGGGTCACGGGTTTCAACGGTGACAATCTCGCGGGCCGGAATGCGCGATCGCAGCTCATTGAGAGTGCCCTCGGCCAGCAGCTGCCCCTGGCGCAAAATGCCGATGCGCTGGCACAGCCGCTCCACCTCATCAAGCAGGTGCGAGGTCAGCAGCACCGTTACCCCCATCGACTTAAACTGGCGAATCAGCCGCCACAGCTCCTGGCGCGCTTCGATATCCAGCCCGGTAGTGGGTTCGTCGAGAATCACTAGCTTGGGTCGATGCAGCATTGACGCCGCCATGCTCAGCCGTCGCTGCATGCCGCCGCTGAGACGTTCTACTGGGGTGTGCTTTTGCTCAAGCAGGTTGACCGCCTCTAGGCACACCTCTACCCGGCGGCGGCAGTCCTGTCGTGATAGCCCGTAGAGGCGGCCAAAAAAGAAAAGGTTATCGCTACAGGTCAGGCTGCTGTAGAGCAGGTTGCTCTGGGGCGTT
The DNA here is from genome assembly GCA_049645805.1 of Nodosilinea sp. Lineage (GTDB taxonomy): Bacteria > Cyanobacteriota > Cyanobacteriia > Phormidesmidales > Phormidesmidaceae > Nodosilinea. Next base: position 649 of record JBARUP010000551.1, on the reverse strand, counting down.
ACTCCCACCAAAGCCTTGGTTGCCTCCCCTGCCGGGCGACCGCCAATGGTCACCGAGCCGCTGTCGGCCTTCAGCAGACCGCAAATAATATTGATCGCGGTGGTCTTACCCGCCCCGTTGGGGCCTAGCAGGCCGTAGATCTCCCCCGGCTGTAGGTCGAAGCTGAGATTTTGCAGCACTGCCTTGGAACCGTAACGCTTGCAAAGATTTTCGAGCTTCAACATACGGGGAATAACTTTGGGGCCGAAGGTGGCTGCCTTCCCCTGAGGTTGGTTATGCTCAATACGGGAGGCAGGGAAACGCCCCTGTATCTTATCAGTGAGGACTCTATGGCTGGCGATCGCGAACTGGTCTTGGCCACAAACAAGGCCTTCTACCGCTCCTTTGAGAAAAAGGACATAGAAGCTATGGAGGCCGTCTGGTCAAAAGGTATGGGCTGTCTCTGTATTCACCCAGGGCGCGATGCTCTCAAGGGCTGGCCCGACATCCGTGAGACCTGGGAGCGCATCTTCAAAAACACAAGCTATCTTGAAATCGATACCGACATTCTGACCGTCGAAATCAGCGGCAATCTAGCCTTTATGGTTTTGGTAGAGAACGTGCTGCAAATCAGCGACGGCGATCGCCGGGTGGAGGCTCGCTCTATGGC
>JBARUP010000550.1:0-2246 GCA_049645805.1 Nodosilinea sp. | reverse complement strand
GCGATCGCATCCCTCAAAACCCGATCGCGAATCAGGTCGTGTAGCGTAACTGACTCTGCCACATCGACCGATCGCCCCAGCAAATCTTCTAGATCTTGCTTTAGACCAATGTGATCGAGCAAGCTCCGGCCTGGCTCCAGACCGATTAAAAAATCGACATCGCTATCGGTCTGAGCTTCTCCACGAGCTACCGAGCCCAACACCCGCACATTAGAAGCGCCATACTTTTCGGCCAGGGCCAAAATTTTGGCCCGATTGGCTTTAAGACCTTCTAGCGACACAACCATGCCCAGGCAAAGGGAACGTAAGTTTGCTTTATCCTAGCAGGGGCGATCGCCTGGCAAGCAGGGGAACCAGTCCCCCTGCCTCTCACTGAACCTATCTCACCAGCACAGGCTTCCCCACCTGGTAGGTCGCCAAAATACGCTCGGCCATCTGAGACGGCGTCAGCCCCAGAGTCACCTTCGACTGCTCGGCGGTAGCGTGATCTACCAGCACATCGGGCACACCGATGCGCAGCACCGAGGCCTGCACCTGAGCATCCATAATCGACTCGACTACAGCAGAACCAAAACCGCCCATCAGGCAGCCCTCCTCTAGGGTGACCACTTTGCCAATTTGCTTAGCCAGAGGCAAAATCAGCTCCTCATCTAGGGGCTTCGCGAAGCGGGCGTTGACCACCGTAGCCTCAATACCGTGCTCGCTGAGAATCTCGGCGGTTTGCATGGCGGGGTACACCATCGAGCCATAGCCCAGCAGCAGCACATCATCGCCGTGGCGCAGCACCTCGGCTTTGCCAATCGGCAGGGGTTCCCAGCCTTCTTCCATTAGGGGAGCGCCGTAGCCGCTGCCGCGCGGGTAGCGCATGGCGATCGCCCCTTTGGTGTAGTCAATGCCGGTCACCAGCATGCGCTGAAGCTCGGCCTCATCCTTAGGAGCCATCAGCACAATGTTGGGAATACAGCGCAGGTAGGCAATGTCGTAAAGCCCCTGGTGGGTAGGGCCATCGGCCCCAACCAGGCCCGCCCGGTCGAGGCAGAAAAACACCGGCAGCTTTTGAATGCACACGTCGTGGACAATCTGGTCGAAGCCGCGCTGGAGGAAGGTGGAGTAAATAGCGGCCACCGGCCGCATGCCCTCGCAGGCTAGCCCAGCCGCCAGAGTAATAGCGTGCTGCTCAGCAATGCCCACATCAATGTACTGCTTAGGCAGAGCCTGCTGAAGCTTGTCTAAGCCGGTGCCGGTGGCCATAGCAGCGGTGATGCCAAGGATTTTAGGATTGTTTTCGGCCAGCTTGATCAGAGTTTCGGCAAACACCTTGGAGTAGCTGGGGGGCTTAGGCTTAGTAGATGGTTTTCCCTTGCCGGTAGAAAGATTGAAGGGCGACTGGGCGTGGTAGCCAACCTGGTCTTTTTCGGCGATCGCGTAGCCCTTGCCCTTTGTAGTCGCCACATGCACCAGCACCGGCCCGGTGTGCTTGTGGGCCTCTTTAAAGGTGGCAATTAGCTCTTGCAGGTTGTGGCCATCGACCGGCCCCATGTAGGTAAAGCCCAGCTCTTCAAACACGGCCCCCACCTTGGGAACCGCCAGCCGCTTCATGCCTTCTTTGACCCTAACTAGCTCAGGGGAGAGAGATTCGCCCACAAAGGGCAGGAGCTTAAACTGCTCTTCTAGATTGTCGGTAAGAAACTGCACGGGCGGGCTGAGGCGCATCTTGTTGAGGTAGCGCGGAATCGCCCCGACGTTGGGCGAAATCGACATTTCGTTGTCGTTAAGCACCACCAGCAGGTTGGTGTTGGGCAGGTGCCCGGCGTGGTTTATGGCCTCTAGTGCCATGCCGCCGGTGAGAGCACCGTCGCCAATAATGGCGGCGACTTTGTAGTCATCGCCATTTAGGTCGCGGGCCAGAGCCATGCCCAGGGCTGACGAAATGCTGGTAGAAGCGTGCCCTGCCCCAAAGTGGTCAAACTTGCTTTCGCTGCGCTTGAGGTAGCCCGCAACCCCATCTTTTTGGCGCAGGGTGTGAAAGTTGTTGTAGCGCCCGGTAATTAGCTTGTGAGGATAAGCCTGGTGGCCCACATCCCAGGTGACTTTGTCTCGATCGAGGTCGAGGGTTTGGTAAAGCGCTAGGGTGAGCTCGACCACCCCCAGCCCAGGCCCCAAGTGACCCCCGCTAGCTGCCACAGTCTCCAAGTGCTTTTCGCGAATTTGGCGGGCCACGTCTTCAAGCTGGCGAAGGGATAGAC
>JBARUP010000549.1:0-7266 GCA_049645805.1 Nodosilinea sp. | reverse complement strand
AGGCATCGGGCCGGGCGTAGGCTAGAGTTGGCTCTACTCCTCGGCTAATTTCTCGCTGCCCTACCTCATGATCTAGGGTTAGCTGACGTAGCCCTAAACGTTTGCTGTAGCCGTATAGGCGGCTGTCGCCCACGTGCACCACAGCTATGTCGAGGTTGTGCACTAGCACCATAACTAGAGTAGTGCCCATTCTGCCTACTCCAGATGTTGCATTTGACTGATTGATGTCAAAGATGGCCTGGTTGGCGGCGAGTGCAGCCTGAGTCAGAATTTCTTTATCCGGCAGGCGATCGCCGCTCCAGTGCTGCATTAAGTAATCTCTCAGGGTACGCACGGCCAGCTGGCTGGCAACCTCACCCGAAGCATGACCACCCATGCCGTCGCAAAGAATATAAAGCCCTTTGGCCCGTAGTACCGTACCCTGAGGGCCGCTGACTTTATGGAGCTGAGTTTGACTAAAGAACCAGTCTTCATTGTGGTGGCGCTGCTGGCCCACATGGCTTTCACCAGCATCATCAAGGTGAGCCAGCTTCATCGGTAGCACCATGGTAGGTGCTTCAACATGCCCGCTGCCGTCGTCGTCGGAGGGCTCTTGAGTATCAAAGATACTGTCTGACTCGAGGTCAAAACTGTCGTCGATGGCCGCGCTAGCCATCGCTACTGGCTCACTCACAGCGGAGTTGTCCCTGTTCCAGCGGGTGGGCATCTCCTCAGGCTCAAGCAATGGGTAAGCCTGGGCCGCTTCAGCCAGAGTGTCCTGCACGTGGTTAATATCGCAAATTGTGCCCTCTAATAAGTTGCGAACTAGGGTCTGAATCGCTAGGGGCAAGCTAGATTGACCGCTGCCGAGCATCGACTGCCACATCTGCCCTAGAGCGCGCAGCGGCAGCGACGAGGGCAGATTCATCAAGTCAACCTGCGTGAGGCAGAGCAGGCTGTTTTCGTTGAGGGTTAGCCGCTGAGGGTTAAGCACAGTAGCCTGCCCCTGCCACGGAGCTAGGGCCTGCCACAGTAACGTCGTTTCAAACAGCCACTGAATATGCTGTAGCGGCTCATCAATGGCGACCCAGCCCGTTGACAGAGGTAGCCAGATCGCTCGGTCTTCAATCAGCAGGAGGGTCCGCTGGGGAGTGCACCAGGCGTGGTGTAGCTCAGGAACAGCCGGGAAATAGTCGGCCTGAAGGGCTAGATAGGGATAGGCTTCTGGCGGCACTCCAACAGCTAAAGGATGGCCGCTCGGATCGAGGGTGGGGTCGTTGAGCCAGGCCGCCTGTAGGCTATTCAGCGGAGAGTCGGCTTCGGGCTGACAGTCAATGACCATTAGAGAGGTAGCGCTGGCGGTTCCCACAGAAGCGTGCGAAGCAGTCAGTCGATAGCGGCGCGCGTCGTCGAGGTAGCCATCGTCGCAGTCGTCAGGGGTCAGGGCGAGCGCACCAGGGCCAGGGATGTCAATTACTCGCCATCGCTGAAGCGGTTGGCCACACTGCTCGCAGAACCGCTGTGAATCGAGGTTTTTGAACTCACAAGAAGGGCAGGTTAGCATCCTAGCGATGATCCCAAAATTAGGCCGTCATCTAGCGCAAGAGGTCATCACCCCTTAAAAAGCCTCTAAGCTAGGCTTTTCGCTAAGACCAAGACAGGCTTTCAGACAACTATTCGACACACCCTACTGGCAAAACGACACGAGCATAGCAAGTTAAGTATGGCATGGGAACCTCCCAAAGCTGCCCTACCGCAAGATTATGGTAACTTACTGCCATTAGCCCAACGTGCTTAGGCCATCGATTCTTGACCTAGCGTCTGCCTCATCTGCTTGGGCAGCATTCTGATCTGGACGGCTGAACGACGAGAAAATTAAGGTAGATACACTGCGTAAAATGCACTAAATTCGCAGCAGCCAGCGGCGCTCAGCAGCCGTAGCAGGCCGCCACTGGCCTGGCTCTAGAGTACCCAACCGCAGCCGCGCGATCGCTACGCGCACTAGCCGCAGGGTAGGGTAACCTACGGCGGCGGTCATCCGCCGAACCTGACGGTTCTTGCCCTCCTCTAGCGTCATCTCCAGCCAAGCCGTTGGAATATTTTGGCGAAAGCGAATGGGCGGCTCTCGCGGCGGCAGCGGCGGAGCGATCGCTAGTGGTTTGACATGGCAAGGCCGAGTTCGGTAGCCCTTAATCATCACCCCTTGTTGAAGCTGGGCTAAAGCAGCAGAAGGCGGTACGTGCTCGACCTGCACCCAGTAGGTCCGGGGATGGGCGAAGCGAGGATCGCTGAGGCGATGCTGCACCCGACCGTGGTCGGTGAGCAACATTAGCCCTTCGCTGTCGCGATCTAATCGGCCTACTGGGTAAACCGTTGTCGCTGGAATGAAATCCTTGAGGGTCAGACGAAGTTCAGCAGAGGCTGGAGGAGTATTGCCTTGGCCAAACTGGCTAAGCACGTTGTAAGGCTTGTAAAAGAGAAGATATTGATACGCCATAGCCCTAACTAAAGGCGGCAGGTAGAAAATAGACTACCAGGAACACTCGCTGCGATCGCTGGAGAAACCTTCATCTAAGAGCTGCAACATTTCATTGCAACTCTTGTGGAAATGTTGAGAAACGTCAGCAGACCAGGCCTGGCCGATATGCTGAACTCTGTAGGATTGATCGTGGCAGGACAACACCATGGAATTCGGGAATAGGTATCGATTTTCTTGCACTCTTACCTTCGGCGATATTTACGGCCAAATTATTGCCTGGCTGATGATCTTATTTATCAGCTTAGCGGCATCTCTGGCTCTGATGGGGGCTAGGCAGCCTGTAGTTGCCTTAGCTACCGTAGGGCTTATTCTGGTGCTGTCCCTACCGTTTCTGCTATTTGCTTTTGTAACTACGCTGCTTAACCACATCGAGTTTGAGCCTGTGGAGGCAAGTCAGGCAGACCTTAACCGTCCAGAAAGAACCGTCGGCACTTCTCCGGCTCGAGCCTGAGTTTATCTATCCTGTCTATTGGGCCGAGTCTCCTGTGGCAGGGGTCGGTTCTGCAGGATCTATCTCCTCACCGCCAGTACCTGGAACTGGCTGAGCCTGGGTAGCCATCAGCTCAATCTGGTCTTTGAACTGAGCTGGCGCTAGGGCAGAAGCCTGAGTAAATAAGGTCTGGGCCGTTTCAGTGTCCCCCTGTTCTTTCAGAACTAGAGCTTTGGCTAGCACGGGGCGAAAATCCGCTGGGTCGGCTTCAATCGCCTCGTCATAGAGCGCAATGGCCCGATCGGGGCTATCAGCTTCCACATGGACCTGAGCTAGCAGCAGCTTTACAGAAGTGGTATCGATACTTGCGGCCCCTTCAGACTGTAGCTGGTCAGCAGTCTTGAGCGTATCTTGCAGCAGGCCGATAGCGGCCTGAGGGCGGTTCTGTTGCACTAGCAGCACTGTGAGCCCCTGCAGCGCGTTCATGTTGCCCGGCTGCTGGTCGAGCACCTGGCGGTAGATTTGAGCTGCTCCCTCTAGATCGCCCATCTGCTGCTTGGTCTGAGCTAGCAGTACCGCGTAGTCTGGTACACCTGGGTTAAGTTCGACCAGTTTTTCTAGAGGAGATACTACGCCCTCAATATCACCTAGCTGAATGCGGGCATCAACCAAGCCCTGCAGGGCAGTCTGGTTGTCGGGCTCACGCTCTAGCACCAGCTCGTAGCCTCGGGCCTGGGCCTCAAGCTCGGCCTGCAGGGCAGCAGGATCAGTCGAGGGTCCGGCATCGGGGGTACTACTAGCCCGGCGGTCGCTGTTGCTGCCCAAGATTGGCAGCAGCGATAGCGACAGAAAGGCTGCTAAAGCCAGAGTCAAGACTGTGCCAACGAGCCAGCGGTTACGGTTTGCGGTCACGGGTTTACCTCATCAGAGAGCGGAAAAGCAAGATACACCAAAACTCGGAGGGCGATCGCGAAAGTGCAAAATGTCTTCAGGCAGTTGTTCTAGGTAGATGACCTTAGCGCGGCCCTAAGTTATTGCTGGCCCTTAGGCCTGCCGAGGACATGATCAGGGCTACAGTAGCAAAGAAGTTGCTAGAAAGCTCAGAAACAATTCAGAAACAATACGGATTACTAACCGTCAACAGTGAAAAATCAAGATAGCTACTTCGGCCGCTGGGGCTGCCTGCCTTTGAGCTTCGCTCGACTAGCAGGCGGAGCCCTTAACAAAGCGTGTGAATCGCTTAAACATTTGCTCCATCATATATATGAGAAGGCGAGTGTTACGCTAGGCTTACAGGCTAAGGCATGCGCAAAGTTACCGTTGCGCCGGGTTGCTAGTCCATGTTGAGAGGGAGATCGGTGGTGTCATGGGTTCTGCAGAGCAAGACGCTTCTAATAGCAACGTTGAAGTTCAAGATGGTACCGAGCGGGGAGCAGCATCTGCCGTAAATCGGCCATCGTTGATGTCGCCTCCCCAACGTCCGGTGCGCCCAATACGCCCCGTCGTCCCAGAGTCAAAGTCTAGCCCGGCAGGCGTTAAGCCAGCTCATGTGGCCCCTGAGATAAAACCCGCCGCCAGCAGGACTGCGGTGGTCGAGCCTCCTGCCCCCGATCCCGATGCCTATCGTTATCAGCCTATTGCTCCTCCTAGTGAGCCCATGCAGTATCGGGCCATTGGCCTAGTAAGAGGCACCTACGAGCCTAGCGAGGCCGACCAGCTTAACCGGGGAAACTTGACTACAGAAGATGGCCATGTAATCGACTCGGTTCTGCTGGGGCGCATTACCAGCCTAATTAAAAAGCACATCGATCTTACAATGCCCCATCTTTGGGTCGTCTATCCTCGCACCCGCCGCGAACTTGACAACGATGACCAAGACCTTCACTTACAGATTGTCGGCGTATGGGAGCCTGAAAATTTGGGTCTACCTGGAGAGGCACCTTCCGACCAAGAGGAAGAAACCGAGCCGGCTAGCGAGAAACTAGATCTAGCGGATCTGCCGCCCGTTGATGATAACTTTTTCTCCATTCGCGGTGAGGTCGTGAAGTATACGCCGGAGGACCAGTGCGTTGCAGTCAAGATTCTTCAGGAAGTAAAGCGTGCTCCAGGATCTTCTAAAGCCTTTAAGCTGCTGCTCCACGGCACTATAGAAGGCCGTACCGTCGGCTATTTTTGGGACTTTAAAGTTAGGCGTGATGCCAAAGTTCTGGTGCTAAGCGAGGCGACAGTGGTGGGTATTGTGCCACCTAAAAAGCGAGTGAAGGGCAGCGGCGCTGGCCCTCGACGCAGTGGTAGACCTAACGGGCGCGGTCCCGGCGGCAGCCGTCCTCCCATGCCTAATCGGCGTCCTACAGGAATAAAAGGGAGCGATCGCCCCAAAAAACGCGAAGAGAGTCGCGACAGTAGTGACGAGCAGCAGTAGCGAGTAAGTAGCTTTAGCTACCTAGAGCATCCTGAGGCAAAAAGGCCCGATCCTGCGATAGAAAGGCAACAGGGGCCGCTAGCTCAAACTGACCTGTCTCGATCCAGCGCTTCAGCTCGCTGGCCACCCGGCGAGCGAAGTAGACGCTCGCTAGCGGTGCTGTCCGCACGGGCTGTCCTTCAATCGTGATGCTGCCTGACTTGAGCTGGGCGTAGCTAACTAGGCCAAAGGAAGGCCGCACCCGGCGAGGAATTGAAAAATCCATCACTGGGGCTACAATGTCGGCATCCTGCACGGCGCAGTGGGCTGCTACCTGCTCGTTCAAGATGGGAATAGGTACCCCTACCCCCAACATCAGAGAGGGGCCGTAGCCTTTGAAATAACACCCGCGTACCCATTCGGGCCGCATTTGTTTGGCGTCGCCAATGAGGGCTAGGGTAGCCGCCGGACCAATCGGCGTGCGGTTGGGCAGCCGCCGCTGAAGCGGAAAGTGCTGGGTACCTTCCCAGTAGACGTAGCCAATTCCGCCGCCAAAAAAGATCCGGCTGCCGATACCGATGGCTTCTAGATCAGGGTCATTCAGCAGGGGCGACAACGCCCCTGGATTAGCATAAACCGCATTGCCCAAGCGTGGTTGGAGAGGCCCCAGGTAGGTGGACAGGGCGCGATCGCCCCCGTTTACACCCACAATAAAGTTTTGGTAAAGCCCTCGAGGGCTGAACAGGTAAAACTGGTTAATGCTGTCGCGGGTAATGGTCGTTTCAAGCGAGGTGCGGGGGTAGCAGTCGGTGCCGTGTCCCGTCGCCTGAAGCGGTACGCTGCGTCCGGCAATTAGATCGGCGATGACGTGGCCACCACCGTGCTCGCGCAGGTCTTCGCCGTCAATTAGCTCGGCTCCGCGTCCGACAACGGCGGGCTGGCTTGCCCCTAGGCACACGTCTACGGCACCAAAGCCAGCGTAGGCGGGTACCCTATCTAGGTAGCACTCCAGCAGCTTGATAGGCGGGTCGGTATGGCCCAGGTTGAGTATTGCCCCTGACGACTCCATCGGCTCAAAGGTACCCGTCACTACGACATCCACTGCCTGAGCAGCCGCAGCAACGCCCTGCTCTTGAACTTGAGCCTTAAAGGCTTCAGCCGTTTGCACCACTACTTGCCCAGCCCGAATCCTGTCGTTGATGCCGTCAATGGTGCGCATGGGCCAGGCCTATAGGTTACGGCGCAGCCAGAACAGGCCGCCCATGAGAGCGGAGGGGGCCAGCAGCAGGGCTGCTACCGCCGCCAGGCTCGGGTTCTGCCCTGCTAGCGAACCTGCTAACAGGGTAGGCAGTACGTACTTAACGGCGGCGCTTAAGGCTCCTGAAAGAACGATGAGTTTAGCTGCAAAGCTAAGGTCAGAGATAGTCATGGGGCTAAGGCGATCGCCGCACGTTGAGACAACACCACTCCTGCCGCCGCCAGAGAGTAGCCACGACCCAGCCGTGCTGCTCTAGGGTATCAGCCACCAGTTTAGACTGGTCGAGCAAGATGCCGCTGAGAATACCCCAGCCATCGGCGGTGACAATGGTGTGCATCTGGGGGATAAGATCCATAATGACCTCAGCCAGAATGTTGCACACAATGCCGTCTACCGGGGCATCTATGGCTTGGGCGATCGCGTCTAGACTGCCGTGCATAATCGGCATTGTCTCCGCCGTCAGGCCATTGAGCGCGCGATTACCCTCAGCTGAATGCGCTGCCAGATCGTCAGTATCTGCTGCGTAGGCTTTTTTGGCTCCCAGCAGCAGCGCCCCAATCGAGAGGATGCCAGAGCCGCAGCCTATATCTGCAATAGTGACGTCGGCTTTTTCGTAGGTGAGCCGCATTTCGATCGACTCTAGGCAGAGCTGAGTCGTG
>JBARUP010000548.1:0-1569 GCA_049645805.1 Nodosilinea sp. | reverse complement strand
GCGGCGAGTAGCGGCGGCTGACGACGCTGAACACCTGCGCCTAGTCGAGAGCGTCGAGTCAGGCCACGGTAACCTCAGCCAGCAGGCCGTAGTCGCCGAGGCGGTAGGCATTACTATCCCCTCCCTGCAGATGGATAGCCAGGCCAAGTACGCCGCCGTCGCGGCGGGGCAGGCCGCTCTCTACCTGCGCCTGCCTTCCCCTAAAACCCCCGACTACCGCGAAAAAATATGGGACCATGCGGCGGGCGTCTTAGTCGTTGAAGAGGCTGGCGGTCGCGTTACCGACATGCGAGGCCAGCCCCTAGACTTTGCCAGCGCCGCTCGCTTTCCCAACAACCCCGGCGTGGTTGCAAGCAACGGCGCAATCCACGGCGCGGTGCTAGAAGCGCTGCGGCAAGAGACGGCGGCTTAATGCTGAGTTTGATCGGAGCATTAATCGACCCTGTACATCAGTTGAGCCGACTCTGGAGTATCGACCTCCTCGTGTAGCCAGACCTGACGGGGAGAGCCAATGGGAATATGGTGGTGATCAAGGGCAATTTTCAGCCGCCGTCGAAACTCCATCGATACCAGCCACTGCTTAAGCGGAACCGTCTTGATCCAGATCTGAATCAAAATTCCGCTGTGGGAAATGTTCTGTACGCCAAAGAACTCGTGGGTATCTAAAACTAGAGGCTCCCACTCCGCATCGGCAGCCAGCTGGTCGGCAGTTTCGCGCACCACCGCCAAAGCCCGATTGACGTCGTTGCTGTAGGCCACCTCAATATCTATAGTGGCCCGCGACCAGTGGCGGGTCATATTTCGCACCTGAGTAATCGAGCTGTTGGGCAGGGTAATCAGCTCTCCTGCCGGGTTGCGCAGCTGGGTTATCCGCAGGTTGAGATTTTCGACAAAACCGTCGATGTCGCCCACCCTGATCACGTCGCCAATGCGAAACTGGTCTTCTAACAGGATCAAAAAGCCGTTGACCAAGTCTTTGACCAGGTTCTGGGACGCAAACGACAGCACCAGCGCCACTACCGTTCCTAGGGCCAGTACCGACCCCGGCACTAGGTTTAGCCACTGCAATACCCAGATCAGACCCAGCGTGTAGACAACCGCTGTTTTTACCCCCTTGACCACCTGGGCGAGCGTGTGAATACGCTGGAGGTTGGTCGAAGTCATCGGCTGCCCCTTGGCAAACTTTTGAATAAAGCGATCCACGACCAGGTTAATCAGGCGATCGCTCAGGCTGACCACAAACCAGGTGAGCAAAATCACCACCGGGGCCAGCACTACTTTTTGAGCGAACTGGCGGGTCTGGGGAAACAGTTTGAGGCTGTACGCAGTGCTCAAGGCCCAAAGCAGGGCGGTGCTCCAAAACAGAAGCCACTGCACCAGCCGCACCGCCTGCAGCTGGTGTTCTAGATTGAGGTGCTGGTATAGCCCATGCCGCAGCTGCGGATCCTGATGACCGTGGGGAGGATGAGCAGCCCCGTTGTTATCCTGAATTTGAGCCTCGATTAACGCTGACTCTGCGGTTCTACGCCGATGCAGCCGCTGCTCATGCCGCCGCAGCCAAGTCCAAAT
>JBARUP010000547.1:0-15022 GCA_049645805.1 Nodosilinea sp. | reverse complement strand
AGAGGTAGAACTCGCGCCGTGGGAGAAGCCCGCACCGTATGCTTGCATCGGTGTCGGGAGTACGTCACTGCAAGCGAACTTAGATACCCCGACTCTAAAGCCCGTTGCCGATCAAAATGAGCGGTAGTAGGGATGCTAAGAGCCGAGCGTGAGCTGTGGAAACTCAGGCTACAGCGTGAAAGGCGCTAGGGGTTCGATGTCGGGATCGTGGCCCCCAATTTGGTTGGTGCGCAGCACCCAGAGAGACGCCCCATGACGCAGACAGAGCTGAGTGATGGTATCGCTAGCTTTGCGGGGCAGCATGGTGCGCCAGCTCAGCAAGCCTCGGCCTAGGGTTTTAAGCGGAAAGTCTGACAGGTTGCTGCCTAAGGATTTTTGCTCGTCGGCCCAGTCGGCGCGGGCGCTGCCGAAGGGCAGCAGCTTTTGCTGAATGGCGCGGCGCAGATTGAGCAGCTGCTGAAACTGTTTGGCCTGCTCGGGGTTTTGGGCCTCCCAGGCTTTGAGGGTAGCCCGGTGAGCCATAACGGCAGCCTCTAGGTGAATGGCGCTGGCGTACATGGCCTGGTTAGAGTCTTGGGCACAGTTGTTAGCGGGGCCAACGTAGGTGACGCCCGTGCCGTCGCCCGTGCGGTAGCGAGCGGTCATAACCTCTAGCTCCAAACGCAGGTCGTCGAGGGCCGACCAAGAGCGACCGTTGAAGTCAAAGGGCTGGGTATAGGCGGGCAGCTTAATCAAAATATCTGATACGGGCCGGGTGCCCATAAAGCCCCACTGGCGATCGCCCATATACAGCGACCAGTCTAGGGTGCCCGCCACTAGCCCGCGCCGATTGTGGGTGTAGACCTGGTGGTAGCGAATATCAAACTGAAGCTCGTCGGCCAGGGAATCGCGCACGACTGTGGCAATGCCGTAGGCAAAGTGGCCAAAGTAGATAGGCCCTTTGGCGGCGGGCTCGCGTTTTTTGCCGCCAATGCCGCCGTAGACGTGCACCACCAGCGCCTGGTCGCCCTGTCGCCACTGAGCGATCGCCTGCTCAGGAGTAGCGCTGGGGGCGATCAAAACCGCCTCGGTAGTTCCTTTCTTTTGCTTCAAACCGTCCCACGACTCGTGGCGAATGTGCTGCCTGCCCGCGCGAACCCTAGTGATGACGCGATCGGGCTTGAGCTGAAACAGGTGGCGGGGGCGCAGCGCCTTGACAACGAACACGCCATCGTGGTTCTGAGCGCCGTAGATGTACCACCCGGCGGTGTTTAGGGGCGATCGCTCAATGCCTGCGTTAGTAGAGGCGGCCACGCCGTTGTCGTCGGGCACTACGGCGGGTAGCCGCACTGTCTCGCTTAGGCCGTCAAAGGCTTTGGTAGCAGGATTGTAGTGCACAACCCGGTAGCGCTCTAGGGTATCGTCGGCGGGGGCTAAAAACTGCACCAGGGCCTGGTAAGGGCCAGAGATTTGAACCGGCTCGTTGGGGGTGGTGAGGGTGAAGGGGTATGGTTCGACGCTTAGCAGCCGGTGGGGTTGAGGCTGGGTTGCGATCACGGGCTCGGGCAGCTTGACGATGATGTCGTCAATGGGACGAGCACCGGCTAGAGATTCTAGGGGAGTGACTAGCCGCCAGTGGTTAAGGCGGGTAGGCAGAATCATTCCCTGGCGGTGAGAGTATTCGGCCTCGGCGCTGAAATGAATATCGCGGTTAACGGCCTGAAACCGTTCCTGAAGGTCTGACTCGCCCTGCCAAGACAGAGGCACCCGATGACCAATCCAGGCGCGATAGGCGGGGGGAGTATGCAGCAGCTCTATCCAGGCTTGATCGACGGCGGGGCGCTGATTGAGTTCGGGCAGCACCAGCCGCCCCACCCAGCTGCCTACGGGGCAGTACCAGGGACTAGGCAAGGTCTGCTGCACCGGATAGTAGCTGGGGTGGTTAAAGGCAGCGCCCTGGAAATGGTAGTAGTTGCCTAGCTCGACTACCTGAATTTTCTGTATGTTCAGGTACTGGCGCAGATCGCCCACCAGAATATCAAGGGTAAAATCTAGGGTTTGCTGTAGGTGGCTGCGACCGTCTGGCAGCATCGCCTGGTCGTCGAGCACGCCCCCCGGCGTTTGGTGGCCGACCGGCCCCAGGTCAATGAGCGTAATTTTGCCCCTGCGTTTGGCCCGGTTCCAGTAGGACAGGGGCACGATTTTCCAGCGGCGAGGGAACATAACTGGCCCCAAACGCTCGACTAGGTCTTTGTCGCCCACGAGGTGATAGAGCTGCTCAGCCTCGGTAGCGCGACCGCTGCCGCTGATCACCCCGGCTAAAGAAATAATCTCAATCGGTGCCCCTAGGGCCTGCTTTAGAAAGGGCAAAATACCGACAGCAATCTGCCCGCCACCGCTGTAGCCAATCAGCGTGAGAGGAACGCCGCCTGTGGTGGGGTAGCCCGACTTCACCAGGCTTTCATATACTCGCTGGGCTACCCCCTGGTTGTAGATGGGGCCAAATCGCTGATCGGCTGATACCGCCACAATCAAAATATTGCGCACGTTGATCACCAGCCCGACCCAGGGGCCGAGACGCCGAATTAGAGTCTCGACCGTGCGCCAGAAGAAGGCTAGGGGACGGCCTTCGGTCAGCGATCGATTCAGCACTGAGTAGGGAATAAGTCCTTTAACCAGGGTGATCTCGGTGGGCAGATGCTGATCTAGCTGGCTGAGGTAGCGGGCGACGGCGGGCTGGTAGTCGGCGGTCGCCTGATTGATGCCGTCAAGATAGACAATGAACCGTCGGGGGCGAGTGCGGCTCCCACTGCCTTCTGGCTCGTTTAGAGGGGAGCTAGGGGGCTGAGGGTCAAGGGCAACCCCGTCGCCATACCAGCCCGCCCACCAGCCCAGGGCCTCTAGGGGGGCCAGCATAGCGGCAACCACTAAGGCGATCGCGCCGACCCAAATCAGATCGGCCAGCCAGCGGGTTGGGCGGCCCCCGTGCCAGTCACCTAGCCATGTCCGCAGGGGTTCTAAACTGAGAGCCACAATCAGAGCCAGCCCGCCTAGCCCTATGTAGAGGCCCAGCAAAGTCAGCTGGCGCGACTCTAGAATGGCCACCCGTTTTGAGCTGGTTCCTAGCCGTTTTGTAGAGGGTTGCAGGCTTGGTTTAGCGGACGGTGTAGCGGTCTGGGGCAGCGCGATCGCCTCTAGCCGCCCGTCTGCTAGGCCGCTCGGGCCAGCGGCAATCAGAGACCTGATCTGATCCCAGTTAGCTACCAGCTTTACCCCCGCTGCGCGGTTAGTCAGCCAGCGCCCCAGCTCGACGACGGGCTGACCCACCGTTTGCTGTAGCACCAGCAGCACAATCCAGCCCAGCCCCACATGGCCTACCGCCTGGCTAACCGAGAGGTCGGCTAGCACTGCAAAACCTACGACTACCGCCAGCAGGTTCCACACCAGCAGCAGCCGCAGCACCGGCACCCCTAGGTAGGGCATAGCGCCTAGAAAACTAAACACCAGCGGCAAATAGCCAAACGCTAAGCTGTCCGCCACCGCGGGCCAGGGCACAGACTGAGTTAAAAACCAGCGACTGGCCAGCCAGATGCTCAGAGCCCAAAATAGGTAGCCCACCACAAACAGCAGGGCCGCCAGCACCAGGCTCAGCACAAATCGCCAGGGCTTTACCCGATTGGCAAACAAAATAATACTCTGGGCTACCGCCTGAGATAGCCCAGCCACAAACACCACCGTTAGGGCCAGAGCGTCTGTAGTGTCGGTAGGAAACCGGCGCAGGGCCAAAAATTCTTCAGGATTGAGGCTGAGAACACCCGCCAGCGCTCGGCTCAGCGCCTCCAAGGTCGGCTCGCTCATGGCCCGCTCAGTTCAGCCGCCAGGGTTGCCGCCGCCTGCTTGAGCGGGTCGAGCAGCGCTAGGGGAATGTGCAGGTGGTTTAGCTCTATGGGGACTCTGACGGAGCCTTTTCTAGCACTGGAGTCAGCCACGACGGCCTTAAATTCTGAGGGGCCGTGGTAGTCGCTGCCGCCGGTCATCAGCAGGCCGTGGTGGTGACAGTGGGCCTCTAGCCGCCGCACATCGCTGGGGCTGTGGTGGGGGTGATAAACTTCAACCCCCATCAGCCCGGCTTCTACCAGCTTTGGCAGCAGAGCATCTACGGTCGCGCCTTTAAACAGGCAGGGGTGAGCCCACACCGGTACTGCTCCACAGTTTCGCAGCAGCTGAATACCCTCGGCGGCAGAAAACTTCTCGTACTGCACAAAGGCGGAACCGTTATCGCCCAGCCAGCGGTCAAAGGCTTCTCGCTTGCTAGCGGCGTGCCCGGCTTTGACCAGCGCTGAGGCCAGGTGGGGGCGACCGGGGGCCATGCTGCCCGGCATCGCCGGTAGCTCAATGGGGTAGCCTAGCTCAGCTAGTTTATTAGCCATTTGCCGGGCGCGGCGGCGGCGGCCTTCGATACGCGTTTCTAAGGGTGCTGCCAGCAGATCGCGCCTGGGGTAAAACCCTAGGATGTGCAGCGATCGCCCGTTTTCTACCGTACTCAGCTCTACCCCTGGCACCACCTCCAGCTCGCCGTCTGAGGCACTCTTCGCGGCGGCTATGGCCTCATCCCACCCGGCCAGGGTGTCGTGGTCGGTAATCGCCAGCGCCTTTACTCCAGCAGCGATCGCCGCCGCTACCAGCTCCGTTGGCGTCAGGGTACCGTCTGAGAAGGTCGTGTGGCTGTGTAGGTCAAGCATCGCAATCCGAATTTTCTTTCATTGTACGTATTTGGCCCCTCATGCCGCTCCGGTCGCGCGAGCGATCGCCTGGTCAATGGCGTGCTCTACCAAAGCTTTTGCCTTGTTGTCGAGGGTTAGCCAGTTGACCTCGCCGTCATCGTACAGCAGGGCCGGGTCTACGGTCACCGGGTGCTGAGGACGGTAGTTGCTAAAGCACACCGCGAAGCACAGCTCCCACAGATCGAGAGTTACGGCTGGACTGGGCTCGGTCGAGGCTGACTCCGCGATCGGGGTCAGCCTCAGCTCGTAGGCGGGGGCGGGGGCGGGCAGATGGCTCAGCTGCTGGCGAATCGCCGCCGCTGCTTCAGGGGCTGCCCCCTCTAGCCGGGCGGCCAGATCGCGCACCTGCTGCCGCTGGTCGTCTGTAGTCGCTATAGGCCAGCGCACCTGCTCGCGGTAGTCGCTGCGCCAGTCGAGGGTTTCGGTATGCTTGCGAACGTTGTCAACGACGCGAATGAGGCAGGGCTGCATGAGCTGGGTAGCCAGGGTTTCGTCGGCAGGGGTGGCGAAGGTTAGCATAAAAGCAGCTGTGGCAGCATAGAGAGTAGGGCGGCCGTAAAAGGCCAAAGCCTGAAGGTGCTGGGGCAGTTCTGGCCCGATGGTTAAACTAAATCGGCGGGCCATGTCACTACGTGACAGCATTTTAGCTGACCCCTGGTCGGCTTTGATGCCCGCAGCCGATGCCACACTAGTCGAGCAACTCTTGAGGACGGTATGCCCCTGCGGCCTTTTCGCAAACCTGGTGCTGGGCTCGAATACAGCCTGCTGCTGGCCCTAATTATGGCTGGGGCGGCGCTGGTTACAGCCCTGCTGATTCAGCTGCTGCTGCCCTGGCTAGTTGTGGCTGGCCTAGTGGGCGGCGCGGTCTGGTTTTGGCGACGGCGTAAAGCGCGAGAAATGGCCCTGCACCAGTTGTTTTACGCTCAGGTTGCCGCCCACAGGGGTCGCCTCAGCGTGCTAGATTTTGCGATCGCCGCTCAGATTACCGGCAGCGAAGCTCGCCAGTTTCTCAACCAGCGAGCCCAGGATTTTTGGGGCGATTTTGAGCCTACCCCCACTGGCGACGTACTCTACACGTTTCGCTTGCCCACAGAGGCTGCTGTGCCTCCCTCCGCCCTGTCGCTGACGCCCGCTGACCTGGCCCAGCGGCTGCGTTGCGCCGAAATTGAGCTGGCTTTTCAGC
The DNA here is from genome assembly GCA_049645805.1 of Nodosilinea sp. GTDB lineage: Bacteria > Cyanobacteriota > Cyanobacteriia > Phormidesmidales > Phormidesmidaceae > Nodosilinea. The sequence goes on along the minus strand of JBARUP010000547.1, from coordinate 9,076 downwards.
ATGGCCAGGCCGATTTTGGGTTGTGGAGCCGCGATCGCGACCCCGACGGCTGCGGCTGGCGCTACGATGCTGAGGGCGATCGCTACTGGCCAGCGCCATAGAGAGCAGGAAAGTGGTTCGAGGGTCAAGATTGTCCGTCCTAACCGTAAATATTTGGCTAATGCCTTTACAAAGTGGCCACCGTTTCCCAGCATAGGAAAGGTCTTTACCACATCCCCTTTTACGCACTAGGAACCGGTATCTATGGAACGCACTTTTTTGATGATCAAGCCTGACGGGGTCCAGCGCGGCCTAGTCAGCAACATTATTGGTCGCTTTGAGACCAAGGGCTTTACCCTGGTGGGCATGAAGCTAATGACCGTCTCCCGCGAGCTGGCCGAAAAGCACTACGACGTGCACCGCGATCGCCCCTTCTTCGCCGGACTGGTCGATTTCATCACCTCTGGCCCGGTGGTAGCTATGGTGTGGGAAGGCGAGGGCGTGATTGCCTCAGCCCGCAAAATCATCGGCGCAACTAAGCCTCTAGAAGCTGAGCCCGGCACCATTCGCGGTGACCTTGGTGTCACCGTTGGCCGCAATATTATCCACGGCTCCGATGCTCCTGAAACCGCTAAAGATGAGATTGCCCTGTGGTTTGGCAATGACGAGCTAGCTGGCTGGGAACCCGCCGCTAAAAGCTGGATCTACGAGTAGGTTTCTGAAGCTGTGGTTTAGGTACATTGCTAAATGCCGTTCGGTGCGCTGCCGCCTCGCGTCACGCACCAAGCCCACTTCACCCCAGTAGCCCGTTTGCCTCGCAGAACCTGAGCGAGTTCTGCGAGGCTTTTGTAGAGCGCTCCGACTCCGACTTCACCATGACTTTCCCCGTGCCGATCGCGATCGCCACCGCCGCTCCTCCGCGAATTAAGCCCTCTAGCTACCCAGCCCCCTTCGCCGCCCAGATGGCGGGCCGCGTCAAGCGTCCGCTCGGCGACCTGTTTGGGCTTTCAAACTTTGGCGTCAACCTTACCCATCTGCCACCGCAGTCGACATCAGCCCTGCGCCATGCCCACAGCAAGCAGGACGAATTTATCTACGTGATATCTGGTCGGCCCACCCTCTATACCAGCGCAGGGCGGACTCAGCTAGAGCCGGACATGTGCGCCGGGTTTAGGGCAGGTACAGGCGATGCCCATCGGCTGGTAAATGAAACCGATGCAGAAGTAGTTTATCTGGAGGTGGGCGATCGCGCCCCCGGCGACCAGGTTACCTACCCCGACGACGATCTAGCCGCCGCCTTAGTCAATGGCCAGTGGTGCTTTACCCACAAAGACGGCGCTCCTTACTAGGAAAGCCCTGTTCGCGATGCGTCTCGGTGGGGAGAAAACTCGACCCAGCAGCAACCTGTTTTTGAGCAGGCTCCTTAGGTTTGTTCCTAGGCCTGCCCATTCGCCACCAGCCACACGTAGGCCAGCACGCCTAGGGCCGCAGCCCCCGCTAGGGCATCGCCCTGCCGGGAGACGAAGGTTTGAAAAATTGCCCACGAGTCCTTCAGCAGCTGCCGCCGCGTCTGGCCTAGCTCTGCCATCAGCGCCTTCACTTCGGCATTGACCTCGTCTACGGTCAGCTCGCTGCGCCGGTAGGCGGCCTCAACATCGTCGAGCTTGCGCCAGTAGTCTCGGGTGGCACCAATCAAATCAGGAAGCATTGTTAACTTTTGTAGCTGTGTTATTGACAGCCTAACGCTTCTCCGATTTCTGGATATCTGCGGAAAGGAACAGAATGCTAGATTCAGGCTGACTGAATTACGTCTACACCTCCACTACGCTGCAAATGCTGAGCTGGATCTTGGTGCTGGTTGACCCAGCCCAGGCGCAAAGAATGGCTAGTTTATGCTGATAGGGGTAACCATCGCTCCGGTGAGCGATTTGTTTGGCCCTCGTCCTTCCGTCATTGCGCTATGTTTGCCACTACTGCTCCTCCCCTGCCCATCAACCGCGATCGCATTCGTCCAGCCGTTCAGGCGCTGCAAGACCAGCTGGTGGTCTGGCGGCGCGGCCTGCACCAGAGGCCCGAGCTGGGGTTCAAAGAGTGGCTGACCGCCGACTTTATCTGCGATCGCCTCAGCGAGTGGGGCATTGAATACCAGCGCAACATTGCTCAAACCGGCGTAGCGGCGGTAATCGAAGGCACGCGATCGGGGCCGGTGCTGGGCATTCGGGCCGACATGGATGCCCTGCCGATTCAAGAAGAAAATGCCGTCCCCTACTGCTCGCAGCACGACGGGGTGATGCACGCCTGCGGCCACGACGGCCATATGGCGATCGCCCTGGGCACCGCCCACTACCTGGCCCACCACCGCGACTTTGCGGGCACGATCAAGGTGATTTTCCAGCCCGCTGAAGAGGGGCCGGGCGGGGCCAAACCCATGATTGAGGCCGGGGTGCTCACCAACCCTAGCGTCGATGCCATCGTTGGCCTGCATCTGTGGAACAATCTGCCCCTGGGCACCGTGGGCGTGCGCACCGGAGCGCTAATGGCAGCGTCAGAATTTTTTACCTGCACGGTACAGGGGAAGGGAGGCCACGGGGCGCTGCCGCACCAGACGGTCGATTCAATTGTGGTGGGAGCGCAGATTGTAAACGCGCTGCAAACCATCGTGGCCCGCAACATCGACCCCACCAAGGCAGCGGTGGTCTCGGTGGGCCAGTTCCACGCCGGTACCGCCCAAAACGTGATCGCTGACTCGGCTACTATAGGCGGCACCGTGCGCTACTTTGACCCCGCCTACGCCGACTACTTTGCCCCCCGCGTGGAGCAGATTGTCGCCGGGCTGTGCGAGGCCCACGGAGCCAGCTACAGCCTCGACTACCGGGCACTATATCCGCCAGTCATCAACGATGCGGGCATGGCGGAGCTGGTGCGATCGGTGGCGCTAGCTGTGGTCGAAACCCCGGCTGGGGTGGTGCCAGACTGCCACACCATGGGTGGCGAAGACATGGCTTTCTTTCTGCAAGAGGTGCCGGGCTGCTACTTCTTTTTGGGTGCCGCCAATGCTGATAAAGCCCTGGCCTATCCGCATCATCATCCCCGCTTTGACTTTGATGAAACCGCTCTGGGGCTGGGGGTAGAGATGTTTGTGCGGTGTGTGGAGGCGTATTTTGCTGAGTGAGTGGGTGAGCCCGTCCCTGTGTATCTTTCAGCCGTGAGCAGTGGGCTGATCCTTTGGCTTTGGCTCCAGGTTCAAGGTTAACTTCTTTGAGCGAGAGGGCGGGCGGCGGCTGGAGTTGCTATGCTTGGCGGTGAGAAAGCGAGGATTCCGCGATGGGACAGAGCATGCGGCGATTTAGGGTGGTGCTGGTGGGGGCGATCGCCCTGGTGATCAGCCTTCTGCTGGCCCAAGGTACTCACTGGGATGGCCGCAGTGGCGGGTCGGCCCAGGCCCAGGGCAACACCCCCCCGCCAGCCCTGGCTCCCCCTCTGCCGATGGTCAGCGGCAGCTTTGAAGACCCCCAGGGACGGTTTCAGATTGGTATTTTGGACGGCTATAGCGTCAGCTCAACGGGCGGAAATCCTCTGTTTCAGGCCGCCGATGGTAGCTTAGCCTACACCATTGCGGTAGCGCCTCTGCGGCCCGCTAGTTCTCCGGCAGCGGCGATGGTGGCCGCTGCCCAAGCTACCTTTGGTGCCGGAGAAGGATTTGTGACCAGCGACGTGCAGCCCATTGCCGGCGGCGGCGTGCGAATCAACTGGGCAGGGCGACTGAGCCAGGGGGCCGCTCCTCCCCAGCCAATTACCGGCAAAATCTTTGCCCGCCAGCGCGAAACAGAGGTGTTTTTGCTGCTGGTAGCCGCTACCGACGCGGGCGAAGCCCAGGTGGCAGACGCCATCAACGCCCTGGGTAGTACCCTAGTCGTGCCGTAGGCGCAGTACCGCTAGAGAACAGGATCGCTATACCTATCTACATCAGTGATTGAGCTATGGGCATTCGCCGACTAACCTTTTGGAGCCAGCCCCAGACCTATCTACTGCTGGGGGGAACGGCCCTAGGCTACGCCATGCTGCTGGCATTAGCCGGACCAAAGCCTGTGGCGGTGCTGGCTGGCTCTGGGGTAGCGGCAGCGATGGTAAGCAGCTGGGCGACGGGCTTTCGCCTTAGCGAAAGCGAGGCCAGCGGCAGCGATTTGCTCGATGCCCAAACCTTTGCTGTGCAGCTAAACGCGCTGGGGCAGCGAGTGCCGCCTAAATCACAGAAAATATGGCGTCAGGTGCAGGCCTGGGCAGCAGAATCGCAGCAGTTTGCGGCTCGCATTTACGATCGCGACTCCCTGCTTCAAGTCGAGCTGCTCCAGGCCATGCACACCGTGCTCGACCTCGCTGGCCAGGTTGCCGACGGGCTGGCCGTGCTCGACCAGATCGAAACCCCAACCTACAAGCAAATGGCCCAGCAGCGCATGGAAGCCAGCCGCGATCGCCTCCAGGTCACCCACGCTCAGCTTCAGCAGCTGCAAGACCAGACGGCCCTCTCTAGCCTAGATGGCGCTAGCAATAGCACCCTACCCCAGCGCCTGCAAACCCTCGTCGAGGCCAATAGAACCATCCTTCAAAACCTCGACTCTCCCTGATCCCCCCCTCACTCCCGCTCCCCTCACTCCCGCTCCCCTCACTTCCCCTCCCCATGCACCTCCGCCCCCTAATCCTCTTCCTTATTGGTCTCTGCGCCGTGCTGCTGTGGAACTGCACACCCAGAGCCAGCGTGCCCCAGGTTGACTCGGTAGAGGAGGCTCGCCAAACCCTAGAGCAGACGGTGCTGCCCCGCATCAGCGTCGGGGAAGACATCATTTCCGACGGGTTAGCCAGCCGCTACACCACCGACCAGATTGAGGATCCTCTGCCTGATATCAATGCCTTTCCGCTCTACGGCGCTCAGCCCGGTGAGGACAGTGCTGCCTACATCGAAATCTACAGCTCCTCTGAAAAGGCCAACGTCGATCGCGAAAACGAGCGCTGGCTTGTAGAGGTCGCCGAAGCCTTCAACCAGCGCCAGGAAACTCTGCCCTCAGGGGAAGTCGTTCAGGTAGGCGTGCGCAAAATCGCCTCGGGTATCGCCGCCCGGCTGCTGGGGGCCGGGGTTGGCAAGCCCGCTGGCTACAGCCCCTCGAATGACCTCTGGGTAGCTATGGCGCAGAGTCAGGGCGTTGGCACGGTGCCGGTGGCCGATCGCCTGGTGCCCAATACTGCCGGGTGGGTGCTGCCCAGGCCCGTCTACGACAGCCTGGCTGAAAACGGCACCGTCAGCTTCGACCGGCTGCTGAATGCGATCGCCTCGGGCCAGGTTACCGTCGCTTACCCCAATCCCTACAGCAGCTCTACAGCGCTCAACCTGCTCTATACGCTGTACTGGCGAGCGGCAGGCCACCAGAAAAATGGCGGTCAGCTTACCGTAGCTGAGCTGCAAACCCCCCAGGTCAACTCGGTGTTTGACCAGTTTCAGCAGCAGGTGCTGATCACCACCCCCACCACCCTCGATCTGCAAGAGCTGTTTTTACGCGACCAGAGCAATCTCCAGGCCTTTCCGCTGGAGTACCAAAACTACCTAGCCCTGCGGGACGTGCCCGGCTTTAGCGACACTGAGTTTGTGCCTTTTGGGGTGCCCCACAACAACCCCCTGGTGGGCTTCGACTGGAATACCCCCCAGCAGCAGCAGTCCTTAGAGCGCTTTGCCACCTTTGCCCGTTCAGCCGAGATGCAGGCCCTGGCCCAGCAGCAGGGCTTTGTCGAGACCGACTATACAAAATCGGGGCAGGTGCCCCCTTTCCCCGATGGCGAAACTCTGCTGGCCGCGCAGTCAAACTGGAAGCTGCGCAAAGACGGCGATCGCACCGTGTACATGGCGCTAGTCATCGACACCAGTGGCTCGATGGAGGGCGAGCGCATGCAGGCGCTCAAGGATGGGCTGCGGGTGGCCGCCGGACAAATTAACTCGGGCAACTACATCAGCGTAGTGACTTTTGCCGATGCCCCCACTCGCCGTCTGCCCCTGGCTCCCTTTGACCAGCTGCACCACCAGAAATTCTTGGCCACCATTGACCAGCTCCGGGCGGACGGCGCTACCTCTATGTACGACGGTGTTATGGTAGGGCTAGCCGACCTGCTGGCCCAAAAAGAAAAAGACCCTACCGGCCGCTACTATCTGCTACTGCTTAGCGATGGCGAGGTCAACCGAGGCTATACCTTCGACGCTATTCAAGACATCATGGCCTACAGCGACGTGCGCTTTTACCCCATTGCCTACGGCGAGGTGAACCAGGGCGAGCTTCAGGCGATTGCCGCCCTGCGCGAGTCTACCGTGCAGCAGGGCACACCTAACAACGTACAAACCCTGTTCAAAGACCTGTTCCAGGTTAATCTATAGGTCATTTGGCCAATCCTCGGTCTTGCGCCCCATGCGTCACCCCAACCGGCGACTAATTTTCACCCTGGGTCTGGGCTGGATTACCTTTACCGCCCTGGGTCTGGGGCTGCGCCAGATTTTAGCTGGTCCAGCGGTAACGGTGATTATCGATCGCAGCTACTGTGCCCCGGCCCAGTGGCAGCAGGTGAGCGAACAGTATGGCGATCTCTACGCCCAGCAGCAGGAGGGGCAGCTCACCATTGATCAGGTTATTTATGTCAGCGACCTGGGTCAGGAGATCGCCGCCGCCGTACCCTCCCCCGCTGCTGTGCAGGCGCTTAGCACCTACGGCCGCTCCGGCTCCGCGCAGCTACAGCAGGCCGCCGAGAACTACCCCGATGCTACCTTGCTTACCTGCGGTAGCTGATATCAAATCCGAACTCAAAAAACCCGCTTCGAGATAGGAATTCCGTAGGGTAGGCCAATAGGCTTTAGTACAAAACCTGACGAGGCAGCGTCTGTTAGAAGCAATCGCGACCCAGGCAAAGGCGCTAGTATACAAAACATATAAAGCAGCTGTTTTTTCTACGTTTAAATTAAAGTCTTAAGATGGGTGTTTAGTCTATGACCAAGCGATCGCTTCAGGCTTCGCCCGCTAGTATTCAGCGGGCGAAGCGCGCGTTTTCCCTGAAGGGGTGGACCCAGGAAAATTTAGCGGCTGAGGTAAATCTCAAGACCCGCCAGCCGATCTGGCGATTTTTTACCGGGCAGCCCGTCGATAGACAGGTTTTTAGGGAAGTCTGTCAGGTTTTAGATTTAGACTGGCGTGAGATTGCTGAGCATCCGCCCGCCGAGTTTCCAGACCCTGAAGAGATACTGGAACCGCGCCCCCTGACAGTCGATGAGCTGGTGGCGGAAGTGCGATCGCAGCATCGAGACACCATTCAGCACCAGTGCGGCATTTTGCAGCTGCTCGACATCAACCGCCCCGTCAACATTGATGACATCTACGTGGATGTCAATATTTTAGAAGCCGTTGCCAACCAGCAGTGGCTTCAAATTGCAGACTTAAATAGCCTGGAGCTGACTGAGTTTAATCGGGTAGGACTAGGGAGCGTTGACATACCCCGAATACCCGGCATAGAAGCGGTCAAAGCCTATGGAAAACTCCGGGTGTTAGGCAAGCCGGGGGTGGGCAAGACTACCTTTTTGCAGCACCTGGCTGTGCAGTGCAACCGAGGCGAGTTTGCCGCCGACCAGGTACCCATTTTTGTTGCCCTCAGGGAGTTTGCCGAAGCATCTCGGCACCAGGGCGAGTTTAGTCTGTTTAGCGCCATTCAACAGACCCTGCTGCCAGATGGCATTACCGACCCGGCCCAGCTCGAAACCCTGCTCAACGAGGGGCGGGTAATGCTGCTGCTAGACGGCATGGATGAAGTGCCCAGTCAGGACATCACCGCCGTCATTCGAGATATCCGCGCTTTTTCAGATAAATACTATCGCAACCGATTTGTAGCATCTTGCCGCATCGCCGCCCAAAATCTAGCGCTGCGGGGCTTTACCGATGTTGAAATTGCCCCTTTTACCCAGGCTCAAATTGCTGCCTTTGCCCACAAGTGGTTTGTAGCTTTGGGCAAAAATACCATCTTCCAGGGGCAGGCCCAGGCGGCTGAGTTTGTGCAAAGGCTAGACCTGCCCGAAAACTGGCAGTTTCGCCAGCTCGTTGTCACACCCCTGTTTTTGCACCTGGCCTGCTGGGTGTTTCAGGGCGAAGGGCAGCTTCCCAGCAGGCGCACGGCCTTTTATAAGCAGGGGCTAGACCTGCTGCTGGGCAAGTGGGATGAAACCAAAGGTGTGGAGCGCGACGATGTCTATCGCGGGTTTTTGCTGCCCCAAAAGATGAAGCTGCTGAGCCAGCTGGCCGCCGTCACCTTTGAGCACGGCCAGTACTTTTTTGAGCGGCGCACCCTTGAGCAATACATCGAAGACTACTTGAAAAATCTGTCGGGGACGAGCCTAGAGCCCGAAGAACTTCAGCTCGAAAGCGAGGCCGTGCTCAATGCAATCGAGGCCCAGCACGGGCTGCTAATCGAGCGAGCGCGGGGTATTTTTTCATTCTCTTACCTGGCATTTCAAGAGTACCTAACGGCGCGCAAGATCGTCGCCACCCACAACCTGCGGGCCTTAGAGCAGGCCCTGGGCTGGCTAGTCAGCCACGTTACCGACCCCCACTGGCGCGAGGTTTTTTTGCTGACCGCCGCCATGCTGCGCAGCGCCGACTCGCTGGTGCAGCTAATGAAGCAGGAAATTGATGCTCTAGTCGCCCAAGACCCCTATCTGCAAGAATTTTTGATGTGGGCCAGCCAAAAATCCCAGACCAGTCCCCCCGAACCCAAGCTGGCTACTACCCGCGCGTTTTATCTAGCCCTGGCCCAAACCCCCCATATGACCAATCAGTTTGCCCTGGCCAGCGCCCTAGATCAGGGTGTCTTTTTAGATACCGCGCTTGAAAATTTGCTGGTCGAGTTTGCCATCGACCACAGCCAAGATTTTGCCTACGTCAACGCCTGCAGCGGGGCGCTTAGCAACATCCTTGTGATGGTGCTAGATGCTGGGTTTTATAAATCTCTGCAACAGCTTCGAGATCAGCTGTCTAATTCCCATCAAAGCCAGGCGCTGCTGCAAACCTGGTGGCGAGAAAAC
>JBARUP010000546.1:0-2594 GCA_049645805.1 Nodosilinea sp. | reverse complement strand
CCACAATACCCACGGTTATGAGATTGCCCATTTGGGAGCGATCGCCCGCTGCGCCGAGATTCTAGAGCACTACTGTAACAATCTGTAACAACCTGAAGCGGTCAGCCGGTTAGTCGAGAACCTTTCTAGAATGAAGCAAAACACTCTGAACCAATCCTATGGCCAAAACCGTTGCTGACGTGATGACCCCCAACCCGATCTCGGTGCCCCCCGACACCGCGCTGAAGGAGGCTATTCAGCTCATAGCTGACAACCACGTTAGCGCCTTACTAGTCATTAATGCAGATAATGATCTCGTGGGCATTTTGTCGGCATCTGATCTGATGTGGCAAACCACTGGGATCGATATGCCTGCCTACATCATGCTGCTCGATAGCGTGATTTACCTCAAGAGCCCCGCTCAATATAGTGAAGAAATCCACAAAGCTCTAGGTCAGCTAGTCAAAGACGTGATGACCGATCGCGTCACTACCATCGCCCCCGACCAGACGCTCCGCGAGGCTGCTCACCTAATGCACGATAAGCAGGTGCGACGGCTTCCCGTCGTCGATGGCGAAGACCAGGTCGTTGGCATCATCACCAGTGGCGACATTGTGCGCGAGATGGCGAAGAGCTATAGCTAAGACTGTAAGGAGGTGAGGGAGCAGCTCTTCTTATCCCTCATCTCCCCCCTATCGCCGATCCCCAAAATGGCCGATAGTAGAAAGAGCAGAATTGTGTTCACGTTTACAAGATGGCTATAACCCCAGACTCGGTTCGAGAAATGCTCCACTCCGATGACTACGGGGATCGGTTGCGAGCCGTTAATCAAATGCGCGAACTTGCCCCAGAAGACGCCTTTGAGCTGGTGCAGATTGCCGCCAACGACGCCAACGCCCGCGTTCGCTACGCCGCCATTAGCCAGATCTCTAGCCTGGGCCGACAGGACTTAGCCACTGTAGAGCCACTACTCATGCGATCGCTCACCAATGATCCCGAACCTGATGTACAGGCAGCGGCGGCTGACACGATTGGCGGGCTGAAATTAAAAAGTGCCTATCCCGACTTAGCTGCGCTGTACCACAGCACCGAAGAATGGCTGGTGAAATTTAGTATTGTGGCAGCCCTAGGTGAACTAGGCGAGCCAGACGCCTTTGACCTTCTGCAAGAAGCGCTAACTTCTGATAATGAGCTCATTGCTACCGCCGCTATTGGGGCGTTAGGCGAGCTAGGCGATCGCCGGGCTCTGCCTCTCCTGCTCAATTACACCAATCACTCCGATTGGCAGGTGCGCCATCGTTTAGTTCAGGCTCTTGCTCAGTTCGCAGAGCCAGAGGCCCAGGCTGCTTTGCAGCAGCTTGTCGGTGATACATCAGACATTGTTGCTGGTGCTGCGAAGCAGCACTTAGATAGCTAGTAAATTTTATTTACTGAAGCACGAATTCTGATCTTTCGAGTTTCTTAACATTACTCAGTCTTTCTCTCATAATGAGCTCTAAAACAGCAGCAAAGAAGCTGGCACCAAGTAGCTTTATCGCCGCTTAACTAGATCTTGGGCAGAACTAAACAAACATTTGAACTAGGCAAAATTGGTCAATCAGGATCGGCGCTGGCTATAGTCAACAACCGCTGACGATGCCTCCACAAAGTTTGCTATAGTGGACTAGTGGCCACCTTCTAAAGCTTCGGTGCGCCTTTACTGGTTTGAGATTTGGTCAGTCCGCCTCTAGGCTCTTAATGATCGCTATTGTAGGCAAACATTAGTCGGGGATTAAGCACGGGCACTAATTGCGAACAGACCGTCTACAAGAACAATACGAATAGCTTATTAGTTTTCAAAATTGATTCTGCCAGGCTAATGTCTGTCCTTTGGTTTGGCTTTCTATCCCTATTCAACTCGAGACATTGGAGATGGCCTGGGTGATTGCAACTTCTCCACCTGCACAGCAGCAAAAATGGGACACTCTAAGCTTCGTATCAACGCTGTACTTGCAGCCTGTGATAGAGCTTCTGATGAAAGATGTTCCGCTCACCTGGCAAGCTGAGGTGCGGCTTGGCCTGCAAGAGGCGTTAGTCAATGCGGCTAAGCATGGCAACGGCCTTAATCCGGCTAAACGTATTTCTGTCCGGTATACCGCTTCGGTTTCCCAAGTCTGGTGGGTGATCTCTGACCAAGGGGAAGGATTTAGCTATCCCTGTGGCTGTGGGGAAGGTGCTGACAGTGCCAGCACCTCCCATCTCAGCGAGTGCGGGCGCGGGCTGTACATCCTTCACCAGGTTTTTGATCAAGTTAGCTGGTGTAACAGCGGGCGTGAGCTGCATCTTGGTAAGGTGGTGCGGCAACCGCGCCGCCTGCCGCTTATCCATTAGCACTCACCGAGCTTTAGTCGCCCTGCAAGCGCCGGTTGCGCTCCCCGTGTGAGGGGCATGGAGGTGCTTCTAGGCGGTGGCTGAGCCAGCCTGAGGCCTGTTCAACCCGAACCAGGGCCTCCTCAGAATTTTGTTTGAGCAGGAACACGAGTGCTGCCGCTAGCTGCTCGCTCGCTCGCACTTTCCGGTTGCGGTTAAGTCGATGCCAATCAGCGGGCTTGATTGCTAATCGCTCTGCCAGTAGT
>JBARUP010000545.1:0-6911 GCA_049645805.1 Nodosilinea sp. | reverse complement strand
CTTATGCACCTGAGGCAATGGTAGAGCTCAAATTTTCTCAGCCTTTTCTCAAAGCGCTGGGGTTTGGGGATCTGGAGATGGTGCCTCAGTTCCCGGTGGGTAATCGAGCCATTGACCACGCCGCTCGTAAGAATACCGATGGCGATATCTTTATCGAAAGCCTGAAAAACCCTCATCTTTACATGGAGGTCAAAGGACGATCAGAGAACCTAGGAGATCAGTGCCATCCCAACTACCGCAAGGCAGCGCTACAGCTTAAGCACTATCTTCTAGACCCGGCTTCTAAATCCGTAAAGTGGGGTATTTTAACCAACTCGCTCCATGTTCAGCTGTTTCGTAAGCACGGCAAGGTAGTGCACCCAGTCACGCCCTGCCTGCCGCTAAACGGAGATACCAAGCGAGTCATAAAAGATCTCAGGCAGCGGTTAGAAGCGCCACAGCGATCGCTGATCGTAGCGGTCTACAACAACAAGGGCGGTGTCGGCAAAACAACGACGACTCTCAACCTAGCGGCCACGCTCGCTTTGCTCAAAAAACGAGTGCTGATTGTAGATTTTGATCCTAACCAGAGTGATCTTGGAGACGCCCTCAACCTACAGCCACTGAAAGGCAAAATCCTAGACGCTCTTAAGAACAAGGATGCAGACATTCAGGGCATTATTACTCACTACAAATTTGAGCACCCTAAGCTTACAGAACCCCTAGGATTCGATGTGATTGTGGCTGATGAGGAATTGATCAGCGATGTTGACGAAACGAAACTAAAACAGCAGGTCAAGCTTCATGCCCTGCGACGAATATTAGAATCAGTGCAGGAAGAGTATGACTATATCCTCATTGATGCCCCTCCTAACTGGCGAGTTTTTGCCCAGAAGGCTATTTATGCCGCAGATGTTGTTTTGATACCGGCTCGGCACGACAACTTACATTCTCTCCAGAATGCCGGTATGGCTATCACCCGCTTTATTCCTGAGATGCAGGCGGAGCGGCAGCGATTTGGGGATGCTGGTCCTATAGCGCTGCCTATATTTATGAACAACGCTTTTAGGGTATCCGATGCTCAGCTTCAGCTCATGCATCAAGCCGTAGCTAAGATTATTAAGGAGAGCAGAGGTAACCCGCTAAAGTTTGACCTAACTCCCTACTTTTATCCTAAGTTCCGCAAAGGCCATAAAGATCTGCGGATGATTACCATTCCTTATATGGCCTACATTTCTAGAGCTGATTTTATGCATATGCCTGCGGCGTTTGCGTTTAAGCCTGCTCGGGAACAGTACCTAAATCTTGTCAAGGAGTATTTTCTCTAATGAGTCTTTCAGATGTTGGCAACTTGATGTGCCTGCCCTTCGATGAGATCGAGTCAGGTGAGCCTACCGAAGTTCATGAATACCTCATTCAATCAGCGGCTAATCAGCTCGAAACGCAGGGGCGCAACTGGATTCCTCTAGTTGTTCAGGAGGTCGCCCCGGATCAGTACCGGGTAATTGGCAACTCGTTCATCTATGCGGTTGCCGCTGAGGCTGGACTACAGGAGGTCTGGTGCATCATTGCCGATAATGCACCAGAGACAATTGCCCTGACCCAGGCCTTGGCTCAGGAGACCTTGCCTAAGACCAACCTCTCTGCTGCCAGTCGTGAGGAAATTTCTGCTGCGATCGACTACCTTGCGAGTCAGACTGGTAGCCCTCTGAAAGGCATTAACCAAGCTTCTCTGGTCGCCCGCCTAGACGATGCTCCTCGCCAGTACTGGAAAACTCTGCAACCGATCACCAAGCTGGGCTGCCGGATTACCGCAGGCAAAAAGCTGAAAGCTCTGGAGCAAATTTTCTATTTGACTCCAAAACCTTTGCCAGAGGTCATTACCGATCGCGCCCTGCTAGAGTCGCTAAATACAACACAACTCAAGGCGATGGCCAAGAAACGCGATGTAGAAGGTCTTTCGAAGCTAAAGAAAGCTGATTTGGTGAATCTCTTAGCGGCTGCATAAAGACTAGCCTGTCTACCAGCTGCCTTCAGCCTATCGCACCGTCGGTGCGATAGGCTGAAGGCAACTCTACCGCGATGGCCCATGCTGGATCTACAGCAGTTTTACGATGCCTGTGACCCCACCCAGCCGCTGCGGGGCAAGCGCTACTATATCGACTTTTCGACGGTGCGCGGCGGCGATATCGTGCAGGAGCTAGAGCGCAAGATTGTTCGTCTAGCCCGCGATCGCCCTACAACTCAGCTGTTTACGGGCCACATTGGCTGCGGCAAATCGACGGAGCTGTTTCGCCTGCACGACAGGCTAGCCCAGCGCAGCTACGAGGTAGTCTATTTTGAGTCAGACCGCGACCTAGAAATGGCCGATGTGGAGATTTCTGACATCCTGCTCAGCATTGCCCACAACATCAGCGAACACCTCGACAAAATCGATATTCCCACTAAGCCCTCTTACCTACAAAGCCTGTTTCAGAACCTGGCGAATACGCTGCGAACCCCTATGGAAATCTCCAACGTGAGCTTTTCGGCGGGCATCGCCAGCATTACCGCCTCAGCTAAGCAGAGCCCCGACATGCGTAGCCAGCTGCGGCAGTACCTAGAACCGCGCACTCGCAGCATTATTACCGCTATCAACGACGAGCTGCTGACTCCCGCCAACGAGCGTCTGCGGGAGCGGGGAAAAAATCGTCTGGTTGTGGTTATGGATAACCTTGATCGCATCGATAGCGCCCTTAGATCCCAGGGGCGGCTCCAGTCGGAGTACATCTTTGTCGATCGCGGTGAGCAGCTCAAACAGCTTGACTGTCATATGGTCTATACCATTCCGCTAGAGCTGATGTTTTCGAACGACTTGGTGCGGCTGGCGAATCGGTTTGGCACCAATCCTATGGTGCTGCCCATGGTTCCGGTACGCGATCGCAAGGGCAATCCTGACGAGCCCGGCATGGCTCTGCTGCGGCAGATGGTCCTAATTCGCGCCTTTCCAGGGCTGAACGTGAACCAGCGTATCGATGCAGTAGGCGAAGTCTTTGATACGATGGCTACGCTTGATCGCCTCTGCCAGGTGAGCGGTGGACACATGCGTAATCTAATCCGCCTGCTGGACGGCTGCTTGCGCAAGCAAGATCCGCCTTTTTTACACGATACCCTTGAGGCTGTCATTCGCAATGAGCGCGACAGTCTGATGGGTCTAGTCAGCGACCACGAGTGGGACTTGCTCTTGCAGGCGGTCTCTCGCCAGGATGTGCAGGGTGACGAAGACTATAACATCTTGGTTCGCAGCCTGTTTTTGTATGAGTACCGCGATGCCCAGGGACGCTGGTTTGGTCTCAACCCCCTGCTGGCTGAGACCGATCGCTACCGCAGCTGGCTAGCCCAGCAGCCTCGGCCATGAGCGTTGTCGATTTAAAGAGTTCTAGCTTCGGCGGCTTTGATACTGCTGAGATTTTATCCCACAACCAGGCTGCTCTGGCGGAGCTACAGCGGGCGATTATTCTGCGGCCCAATCGCTTTTCGCTGGTGCTGGTCCGGTGCAACTACTCGCGCCTGCAGCGTTTAGTGGTTGACTACCTGCAAACGACTACAGCGCTGGTCGAGCGATCGCTGCCGGTGCATGTTGCCACCCTGCTCCAGGCGCTGACGGCTGAACCTTTCACCGTCGCGCCCGCGGCGCTGATGGTGACCGGGTTAGAACAGGTGCAGAACATAGCAGCGGTATTTAAGGCCGCCAACCTGGGGCGCAACGCTTTTCCAAAGGCGCTGCCGTTTCCGGTAGTGCTGTGGGTGAGCGATCGCACCTTGGCCAGTCTCACCCGTCACGCTCCCGACTTCAAAAGCTTCGCCGCCGCGCCCGTGCGCTTTGAGTACCCGCTCGACGAGCTGATTCACTCTCTGCGAGCTAGTACCGATAGTCTGTTTACCACCATGATTACTCTGGGGGACGGTAGCCCTCACCACACCGAGGCATCTCCCTACAGTCAGGGGTCTGCGCTGCGCACCGAGCTGGAGTTTGCCCTCAGTGACATTGCCCAAACCTACGCTAGCCTAGACGGCGATCTTAAAGCCAGCCTCGACTTTCTTAAGGGGCGCGATGCCCTAGGCCGTAGCGATCTTGATGTCGCTCGGTACCATTTCGAGCAAAGTCTCATCTACTGGCAAAAGTCCGTCCATTCTACCGCCTCAGTTCCCACCCATCCCCGTTCTCTCATTCCCTCACCGCCCGCCCCTACGGCTCGTCAGAAGCAGGCTATCTTACTTTTCTATTTAGGTGTTACCTGCCGCAGCCAGGCGGTGCTTCAGCGAGTGGTTTACGAGCGCATGCTCCATAAGGCCGAAGGGCACTTTGCGGCCTGTCTGCGCATTTTTCGAGATCTAAATCAGCTCGACCTGGTAGGCAAGTTTATTCACGCTTCTGCTGAGGTTCAGCAAAAGCTGGGGGCCTGGGTGGCCCTGGCCCGCACTGCAGAAGAAGGTCTGCACCTGCACCGCCAAGACCCTGTACGACTGGCTCGCGACCACGGCTATCTGGCAGAGGTGGCTCTGGCCCATGGTGATGCCATCACCGCCCAAACCCAGGCCGAGCGAGCTTTGGATATTCTGGCGATCGCGGAGGCAATTAATACTGGCGTTACGGGTTCTGAGGCTGTCGCTGAGGTCACCCCTGCCACCGACGACTTGCCCAACGATCTGGTGGCTGCCTCTGCAGAGCTGATGGGAGCAAATCAGTACCGGCGAGGCTGGTACCTCTACCTGCTGGGGCGTGTGCACATTGCCCAAGGCCATTTTAACTCCGCCACTGTCCTGCTCGAAGAAGCTTATCTCCACACCGATCCCAAAGCCGATCTGCCTCTTTATCGCAGCATTCTGCAAACTCTACAGAAGCAGTACTACCAGCAAAAAAAATATCGCGCTGCCTTTGGGGTTAAGCTCAAGCAGCGCCAGGTCGACACTCGGTTTCGGCTGCGAGCCTTCATTGGTGCTGGCGAGATTCAGCCTCAGGAGTATCCCGCCACCGTGATTGAGCGATCGGCCCAGGCCCTGTTAGCGACCGAGATTCAGGCCTCAGGTCGCCAGGTCGATGTCGAGATTCTCACCCATCAGCTAGAGCAGGCCCGCTACCCCCTTATTATTATTCATGGACCATCTGGAGTGGGCAAAAGCTCCATTCTCTACGCTGGCCTAATGCCTGCTCTGGACAAGTCGTTCCCGGAAGGTCGATCGACGCTGCCGGTGCTGGTCAAAGGCTACCGCGATTGGCCTGACGAGGTTAATCAGGCCCTGGTTCGCTCTCTTCAGCAGCAGAGCTCCAATGGCGACGGTATTCCGCCCGCCGCCCCCGTGGACCCCATTGACCTAACTCTGGGCCTAAAATCTTTAACCGAACGCAGCTATCGGCAAATCGTGCTGATTTTTGATCAGTTTGAAGAGTTTTTTGCCAACGCCCCAGAGCTGTCTCAGCGGCGAGACTTTTATGCCTTTCTCATTGATTGCTTAAACACTCCCTACCTAAAGGTAGTGCTGGCTCTGCGCGAAGACTACCTCCACTACCTACTTGAGCTTGAGCGCGGCTTCGATCTCGACATCATAAACAATGACATTCTCAGCCGTGACTACCGTTACTATCTCGGCAACTTCAAGGCTGCCGATGCCAGATTTTTGATCCGTCGCCTTACTGACGACGCCCACTTTTACCTTGAGACCGCGCTGATCGATCGCCTAGTAGCCGATCTTACCAACGCGATTGGCGAAGTACGCCCCATTGAGCTGCAGGTGGTAGGGGCACAGCTTCAGCGCCAGGAGATTACCACTCTATCCGCCTACCTTACTTTGGGCAATCATCCTAAAGAAACGCTGGTACAAAATTTTCTGGGCACAGTCGTAGATGACTGCGGCCCTGAAAATGCCGACTTAGCTCGTTTGGTACTCTACCTGCTCACCGATATCGATCGCGAGAGCCGCCCCTATCGCCCCCAAAAAAGCCGAGAAGACCTAGAAGAAGAGCTTGACCTGCGCGGAGCCGACTACCGAGAAAACCAGCTGGACCTGGTGCTCGATATTTTGGTGGGGTCGGGCCTAGCGTTTTTGCTGCCCGATATCCCGATCGATCGCTACCAGCTAGTGCACGACTACCTTGTTAGCTACGCTCGCCGGGAAGCCCCAGCCTATTTGCTAAAGGAGCTGTATCGACGGCAGCGGTGATCGGAGGACAGGCTAAAGAAGTTAGGTTCGCCTTTCCCTTATTCATCAAACTGCGGCTGATACAGGGTAAAGATAGCCCATTGTCTCGAGCTTATCGATCACTTGGGCCACGCTCTCGTCGACGGTTTGCCGGTCGGTATGGCAGTGTACTTCGGGCTCAAGAGGAGCTTCGTAGGGATCGTCAATACCGGTGAACTGCTTGATCTCGCCGGCTCGGGCCTTCTTATAAAGCCCTTTGACGTCGCGGTCTTCGCAAACGCTCAGGGGGGCATCAATAAAGACTTCGATAAAGTCACCGATGCGATCGCGCACCGTATCCCGCGCCTCTCGGTAGGGCGATATAGCCGACACCAGCACCACCACACCGTTGCGGGACAGCAGGTGCGAGACAAAGCCAATCCGGCGAATGTTTTCATCTCGGTCTTCCTTACTAAATCCTAGGCCTTTGGTTAGGTTGGTGCGCACAATGTCGCCATCAAGTAGCTCCATCTGGCACCCTCGCTGGCGCAGCTCGGTTTCTAGGGCACGAGCAATGGTCGACTTGCCCGAGCCACTCAATCCCGTAAACCAGATCGTTACCCCACGCTGCGCTGTAGCCATAAAACTAACTCCGTAACTGTTCTACAAACTGACCACTCAAAATTAAACCACTTACTGGCGTCCTACCTTAGCCGCTAGCTTTTTCTGCCCCTTGCGGCTGCCAAACTGGTGGGCGTACACGTAGGTCAGCT
>JBARUP010000544.1:0-1962 GCA_049645805.1 Nodosilinea sp. | reverse complement strand
GTGCTGGCTCACGAGCTGGGGCACAGCTTTGCGGCTATGAAGCAGGGCATTGGAGTTAACTCGATTACGCTGTTCTTGTTTGGTGGCCTAGCGGCGCTAGAGAAGGAGTCTGAAACGCCGAAGGGGGCTTTTCAGGTGGCGATCGCGGGTCCTCTAGTCAGCTTCGCTCTGTTTGCTCTATTCTCTGTGGTCGGCTTGGTACTGCCTGCCGGTCCCATAGGTGGAATTGTGGCGCTGCTGGCCTACATTAACCTGGCGTTGGGTGCCTTTAACCTAATTCCTGGCTTGCCCCTAGACGGCGGCAACGTGCTGAAGTCGATTGTGTGGCAGATTACCGGCCAGCCCCACAAAGGCATGGTGTTTGCCAGCCGCGTGGGTCAGGTGATTGGCTGGAGCGCGATCGCCCTAGGGGTCGGCTCTATTTTGGGCCTCAGCCCCGTGGGCAGCGTTTGGACTCTGTTGATTGGTCTGTTCCTGCTGCAAAATGCTAACCGCACTGCTCAATTCGGCACCGTGCAGGGGCGACTGGCGGGTCTGACCGCCGTTGATGCGATCGCAGCAGACAGCCCGGTAGTTGCGGCCAATACCTCTCTGCGAGAGTTCGCCGACAATGCCCTGCTGGCGGCTCCTTCGGCCTGGCGCAAGTTCTTAGTGGCCGACGAAACTGGATCCCTTGTGGGCACAGTGCTTGTTGACGCGCTAAAGCAGGTGCCCCGCGAGCAGTGGGCCAATACGTCAGTGGCGGCGATTATGGAGTCTACCGCTAGCATTGGCACGGTGGTTGCCGATCGCCCGCTAATGGAGGTGATTCAAACCCTGGAGACCCAGAAGATTCAGGCGCTGGCAGTAGTTCGTAACGATGGCTCTCTGGCGGGTCTGCTAGAGAAGACCTCGATTCAGGCACTGCTGCGATCGCCCCAAGCGGCCTAGCGAATGCTTAAAGCACCCTAGCTCAAACGCAGATCAGATTTGTCTGGTCTGCATTTTTTGCGATCGGACTGCTGATGTAAAGCATCTCCTAACTTTCTACTATTGTCCTATGCCCGCTCAGCACCGTAGGTTGGGTCACGCTGACGCTTCACCCAACTCCCCTGGTAGTTTTCCTGCCCAAAAACCTACCCTAACTGCACAAATTCCCTCACCCACATCCATGCGCTACCGACGCGCCCAAACCTCAGGGACCACCTACTTCTTCACCTTAGCCGGGGCTGTTTCACGGCTTTTTTTGCAGAGCAGCCTCCGCGTCAGTCCCGCTGGTGCTGGCTGCGATCGCGCACTGAGGGTAGTCGGTTTCTATCATTAGTCCGTACTCTAGCCCTTCGGTGACCGCCTGGTACGAGGCTTCAATGATGTTGGTAGAGACGCCTAGGGTGGTCCAGCGCTGGGTGCCGTTGCTCGACTCGGCCAGCACGCGAGTTTTAGCCGCCGTGCCCGCGCCGCTGTCGATAATGCGAACTTTGTAGTCGGAGAGGTGAAAGGTGGCGATCGCTGGATAAAAGTTGACCAGCGCCTTGCGCAGAGCCGTATCCAGGGCGGCAACGGGGCCGTTGCCCTCGGCGGCGGCGAGAATCTCTTCTCCCTCCACCGTCACCTTAATGGTGGCTAGAGACTGGCTGCTGTGCTCAGCCCCGTTGCCCTGGTGCTGACAGTTAATGTAAAACCCCTGGAGGTCGAAGAATCGGGGGCGATCGCCGAGGACCTCGCGCATCAGCAGCTCAAAGCTGGCCTCGGCGGCCTCAAACTGGTAGCCTTCGTGCTCTAGGGTTTTGAGCCGGTTGAGCAGCTGCCGCGAGGCCGGGTTGTGGCGGTCTAGCTCTAGGCCAAAGCTGCGGGCCTTGGCCAGCACGTTGCTCAGCCCTGCCTGGTCGGAAACCACAATGCGGCGGCTGTTGCCCACGGTGGCCGGGTCGATGTGCTCGTAGGTTTTAGGCTCGCGCTCTACCGCGCTAACGTGAATGCCGC
>JBARUP010000543.1:0-4365 GCA_049645805.1 Nodosilinea sp. | reverse complement strand
TTCGTCCCACCTACATAGGGAGTTTGTTTTTTGCAAAAACAAGCCAGGTCTGATTGACTAGACTGAGCGTATTTTCGGCACCCACATCCTGCCTTGCCTCTCTACCAGGACTCTCCATGAGCTATCTCGACGCGACCGCCCAGTTTTATGCCGACGTGGCTACCACTCCTGAAGTGGGCCTATGCTGCGTGCAGACCAGCCCGCTGACCATGCCGGGACTAGCAATACCCGATCGCATGCAGGCCATGAACTACGGCTGTGGCACCACCGTGCACCCGGCGGAGCTAGCGGGTCAGCCTGCGATCGCCTACGTCGGCGTGGGTGGCGGCCTAGAGGCCTTGCAGTTCAGCTACTTCTCGCGGCGAGCCGGGGCCGTAGTCGCCATTGACCCGGTGGCTGAAATGCGCCAGGCAGCGGCGGCCAATCTAGCTGAGGCCGCCGAGCTGAACGACTGGTTTGAGGCTGATTTTGTCACTCTGCTAGCGGGCAATGCCTTTGCCCTGCCCCTGCCCGATGCGTCGGTAGATGTGGTGGCCCAAAACTGTCTGTTCAACATTTTTGAACCCGCTGATTTAGCTCAGGCGCTGAGCGAAGCCTATCGAGTGCTGAAGCCCAGTGGGCGGCTAATCATGAGCGACCCAATTGCCACCCGCCCCATCCCCAGCCACCTGCAGCAGGACGATCGCCTGCGCGCCCTTTGCCTGTCGGGGGCACTCACCTACGATGAGTACACCCAGCACCTGATTGATACTGGCTTTGGCCAGATCGAAGTGCGCGCCCGCCGCCCCTACCGAGTGTTAGATACAGTCCAGTACGATCTTGACCAGCACCTGCTGCTCGAAAGCCTGGACACGGTGTCGTTCAAGATGCCGATTGCCCCCGATGGAGCCTGCATTTTCACCGGCAAGACCGCGATCTATGTCGGTTCAGAATCGGCCTTTAGCGACGGAGCAGGGCACTGCCTGACCAAGGGGGTGCCCTCGGCGGTGTGCGACAAGACAGCCAAAAATCTGAGTGGGTATGACGATGTGCTGGTAACGCCTTCAACCTGGCACTACTCGGGCGGCGGCTGTTGCTAGGGTGAACGCGATCGCCCCTTATCACAACCGACGCCTCATGGGGTAGGCTAAGAAAGCAAACGATACAACCTCAAATCTATGGCCACCCTTGAACCCACCGTCAGCCCTACTATTGAGCGTTCCAAGGCGGGCTTTAACGACTATGCTGAGCGGCTGAACGGACGGGCGGCCATGCTGGGGTTTGTGGGATTGGTGCTGTTTGAGCTGGTCACTGGACAGGCGATTGTGACCTGGCTTGGCCTGCGCTAGGCCGAGCGACCAGCAAAGGCTTATGGATGAAACTGGCCCCCTGCTCCTTTGCGGAAGTAGTTTCGGTTTGTATGCTGATTAGATAGTCTCAAGGGGCCTCTCCAGAAGAGCTTTGTTGTTGAGCCTGCCGGACTGGATTTTCCGTATTGAGGAAATTGATTATCAAGGCGCTGTTTAGAAAACAACCACTGCTGGCTACGGCGCTTACCGTTGGCGCTGTAGACGGCTTGATGGGGTCGGCGGAAGAGAAAGTTTCGCTGGCCCTGTTCGGGCTGCTGCTAGCGGGCGGCGCGGTAACCCTAAGCTGGGGACAGATTCAGCGCCACGCTACCGCTAGCAAAATGCCCATTGTGCTGCATCCGCCGGGGCAAATCTACGCGCCGCCGTCAGCGGGCCGAAGCGACCTACAGGCTAGTACAGGCGATGAGTCTACGCCGTGAAGTGGGCACTTGGGCAGCGTTCGGCATTGATACCCCAACTTCGATGCTGAGCGAGCCAATTTCGTGGGGATGGGCGATCGCGGGCAGGCGATCGGTCAGGAGCGATCGCAAAAAGCTATCGTCGGCGACGGCCGGGCTAGCTGCGGGTCAACCGCTGGCCGTCTCACCTAATAGCGCTGAGACGAGTCTCAGGATTTTGCCGCTTTGGGCAACAAAAAAGCGCCGTGAGTACGGCGCTTTTGAACTATTTGGGTCTAGTGCAGGGTTGACTCAGCACTACCCATTAAAGGAATCATCTCCACGGGGCTCAGCCTCGTCTAAAACCTCGATATGAACCGGGGTAGAGGTAGCTGGCTCAGCGGACTGGCTAACTTTGCCGTAGGCCAGGGCGACCAAAGAGCGCAACCCTTGCACTAAGGGGCGCACAAACCCGTAGCGATCGCCGTAGCCCGTATTCATATCGGTATCAAACCGATCGATTTGATCCTGTAGCTTGGACAGGAGCTGCTGAGCCCAGTCAACTTTGCGATCGTTGGCTAGGTAGCGCAGCTCCGCAAAAATACCGGCCCAGGTGGGGGCAGTCGCTCCGCCAAAGCTTGTCTGCTCTGCGGTGGCAGCCTCAGCAGCTTCGGCCTCGGCGGCCTCTTTAGCTTTGAGCTGATCAATCATGTCGGCCAGAGTTTTGCGGCCCTGGGTTTCGAGTTCGCTAGAGCCATCTTTTAGCTCAGCAAGAGCTTCGCTGGCGGCAGATTTGACGATCTCACGAATGCGATCGACGCGCTGGCCACCTTCCTTTTGCGCTTTTTCCCACTCGGTCTTAACGCGGTCTTGTACGGTGTTAGTCATGAAATTTCTCCTGCTTAAAATGGGATTTGAAAGAGATCTAAACGACGGCGACGGAATCAACGTCGATTGCTGTTTCGTCAGTCTTAACCGCTTGGTTGACAGCGACAGTTTCGTCTACCTGGCGCAGGTTGCGCTTGCGGTCAAGCAAAATTTGGGTAATTTCGGTAATGGCGATCGTGGCGATTAAGCCGTCATCAATCCAGCCAATAATCGGAAATACATCAGGAGAAATATCAATGGGGCTAACCAGATAAACCAGCGTGCCTAGCAGCACAACCCAGCGATATTTCGTATTGCGTAGTAGCTGACGGTACCAGTTCATAAATGGTTTACCAAACAGTTTTGCCATTGCCATCTCCTGCGTTTCATGTCCTTATTCTGACAGCCTTAAAGCATTACCACAGGTGTGGCTTCCCCACGGAAAGGCGGTGTTTTTACACCGAATAGACCGTATAGGGAGAGCCGTAGAGCCGCAATTAGCTGTGTCTCTACGGCTCTCCAAGGTATGATGTGGCAGATTTTGGGAGTAGCCGGGCTATGTCATCTTTTCAACTGCGTGTTTATGTTCCGCCCCATCCTCTAGTCAAACACTGGCTGGGAGTAGCTCGCGACGAGGATACACCCGGCCCACTGTTTCGCTCGGCCATGGAGGAACTCGGCCGCTGGCTGACCTACGAGGCCATTCGCGAGTGGATACCAACGATGGATACTACAGTGCAGACTCCCATGGGTCCGGCCCCAGCTACCTTCATCAATCCTGGAGTACCCACGATGATTGTGCCAATCCTGCGGGCGGGGCTGGCGCTGATGCCGGGTATTCAGGCGCTGCTGCCTTTAGCTGCGGTGTACCACGTGGGCTTTGTTCGCGACGAAGAAACCTTAGAAGCCACCTGCTACCTAAACAAACTGCCTGCCCAGCTTGACCCGGCTACGCGGGTGATTATTAGTGAACCGATGCTGGCGACGGGAGGCACCATCATGGCCATGATGAATGAGCTGACCGCGCGGGGCGTTGATCCGTCTGTGGTGCGAATTATTTCCATTTTGGCGTCACCCCCGGCGCTGCAAAAGCTAGCGGTGGCCTACCCTACAGTAACCATTTACACAGCCATGATTGATGAGGCGGTGAACGACCAAGGCTTCATTATGCCAGGCCTAGGGGATGCGGGCGATCGCACCTTCGGCACTTAATCAGGAGCCCGAGCGCAGCGGCGGCGTTTAGACGGCAGCGGCGGTAGCCCCCACTCCGTAAAAATCCGTCACAATATGTGAAGTCAGAGCGTAGCCTATAGCTATGTCTTGGCTAGGGCGTCTTGGCTTTGGCAAGATAGAGTAGTCTAAGCATTGGATCGTTGGGCTAAGTGGACAGCAGTTTATGAGTCAGCAAGACAACTTTGTCGGCGGATTTTTGCTCGGTACCGTTGTTGGCGGCGCGCTGGGGGGCATTGTCGGTGCCCTGGCTGCCTCGCGCATGCAGCCGGGGGGCCGCAAGACCAAACCCTCGCTGTCTAGAGACAAGGGCGGCACGGCTTTTGGTGAGTTTGACGAAACCGACGAGGCCACTATTGAGGCTGCTCGCCTAGGCCTAGAAGACAAGATTGCTCAGCTCAACGAGGCTATCGACGATGTCAGGCAGCAGCTCGGCGGCATTAACGGCCATGCTGAGCACCCCTGGGAAAGCTCATCGCGCCTCGACTCTTAATCAAATCTACCGGAGCTAGCGGCACGCTGGCTGAAGTAAACCCTTACAC
>JBARUP010000542.1:0-7727 GCA_049645805.1 Nodosilinea sp. | reverse complement strand
TTCGTCCCGAACGAAGTGCGCTACCAAGCTGCGCTACATCCCGTTTTTCACTCAACTAGGGTAGCACGTCCATCCCCTTAGCTGGGGCATTTATTCTAGCCAGCAGTATCTCCGTACAGCGTTGCCTTTGCGGCAGGGTTGTCTTCACATCAGGACAACAGCGCAGTATCTCCAAGAATTTCCTAAAAAGTCTGAGGATTGTGTGATTTGTCTGTGGGGAGGGTGGCCAAGAGCGTGTTACCGATTGGGTAAGCGGGTAAACTCAGAGAAATTCTGTCCTGCCCCAACGTTTGGATTCTGCTATGGCAGCACCCTCTGGCCCAATTTCCGCTACTCCAAAGCCGATTAAGTTTGGTACCGACGGCTGGCGCGGTATCATCGCCGCTGACTTCACCTTTGAGCGCGTGGCTCAGGTGGCGGCGATATCGGCTCATGTTCTACACCGCTGTTTTGGGGATGAAACCGGCAGCCGCACCGTAGCGGTAGGCTACGATCGCCGCTTCTTGGGCGCTGAGTTTGCCCAGACTGCCGCCGAGGCGATCGCCAGCCAGGGGTTTGAGGTACTGCTTTCCCAAGACTATGCTCCGACTCCGGCCTTTAGCTACGCCGCCAAACACCAGAATCTGCTCGGAGCCATCGTTATTACCGCCAGCCACAACCCCTCTATCTACTCCGGGCTAAAAATCAAAGGAGCCTTTGGCGGCTCCGTTTCTCCTGATGTGACCAAGCAAGTCGAGGCACTGCTGCCGAATCCACCGGCTCCCCTGGGCGATCGCGGTGCGATCGAAACCTTCGACCCCTGGCCTGCCTACTGCGAAGCACTCCAGGCAGAGGTAGATGTAGCCGCTATTCAAAAGGCAATTTCGAGCGGCAAGCTGACGGTGTTTGCCGATGTTATGTACGGTTCGGCCTCGGGAGGTCTACCCCGGCTGCTGGGCGAAGCCAGCGTTCACGAACTACACAACAACGCCGACCCACTATTTGGCGGCAACCCGCCCGAGCCTTTGCCCAAGTACCTAGGTGAAATGCTAGAGACGGTAAAAGAGTACCCCGCCCAGGGGGGAGTTAAGGTCGGTTTGGTGTTCGATGGTGACAGCGATCGCATTGCTGCCGTTGACGGCAACGGCACCTTTCTCAGCTCCCAAATTCTCATTCCCATTCTGATCGACCACCTGAAGTCGCGGCGGGGCTACAGCGGTGAGATCGTCAAAACGATCAGCGGTTCCAACTTGATTCCAGCCGTAGCCAAGCTCAACGGCCTAGAACTGTACCAAACTGCCGTGGGCTACAAATACATCGCCGATCGCATGCAGGAGGCCAAAGTGCTGCTGGGCGGCGAAGAGTCCGGGGGCATCGGCTACGGCCACCACATTCCCGAGCGTGATGCGCTGATGTCGGCCCTATATGTTCTAGAGGCTCTAGTGGCTTCTGGCATGGATTTGAGCGACTACTACCGCACCCTGCAAGAGAAAACGGGCTACTTCTCTGAGTACGATCGCATTGATCTGCCCCTCCCCAGCATGGATGTGCAGGCTAAGCTACTGCACTCCCTGGCTACCGCTCCTCCACAGGAGGTGGCGGGTAAAGCCGTCAAAGACATCCTTGACATTGATGGCTACAAGCTTACCCTGGCGGACGATAGCTGGCTGCTCATCCGCTTTAGCGGCACGGAGCCGGTGCTGCGCCTCTATAGCGAAGCCAAAACGCTAGAAGAGGTGCATCGTCATCTGCACTGGGCTAAGGACTGGGCCAGCGCGTTTGAATAAGC
Organism: Nodosilinea sp.; assembly: GCA_049645805.1. GTDB lineage: Bacteria > Cyanobacteriota > Cyanobacteriia > Phormidesmidales > Phormidesmidaceae > Nodosilinea. The sequence goes on along the minus strand of JBARUP010000542.1, from coordinate 5,959 downwards.
CCGTGTAACGACACCTTAAAAAACGTTAAGAGACTGCATCAGTATCTGTGCAATCCTTAAGACTGGAAAACTAACACCGCTTTTTCAGTCTTAAGAATTGTCATGAAACAGAAAACAGTCATTGTCACCGGGGCCTCATCTGGAGTAGGGCTGAACGCCGCTAAGGCTTTAGCCGATCGGGGCTGGCACGTCGTGATGGCCTGCCGCAGCTTGGACAAAGCTAAGCAGGTAGCCCAGGAGATTGGTATGCCAAACGATAGCTACAGCATCATTCATCTCGATTTGGCTTCCCTAGGCAGCGTTCGTCAATTCGTCAGCGACTTTCGGGCCACGGGGCGATCGTTAGAAGCGCTAGTGTGCAACGCGGCAGTTTACTATCCTCTGCTCAAAGAGCCTGTCTATAGCGAAGACGGTTACGAAGAGAGCGTAGCTACCAACCACCTGGGTCACTTTCTGTTGTGCAACCTACTGCTCCAAGACCTAAAAGCTTCCTCTGCTGACGACAAGCGCCTGATTATCCTCGGTACCGTCACCGCTAACCCCAAGGAACTAGGCGGCAAAATCCCCATTCCCGCGCCCCCTGACTTGGGTAACCTAGAGGGATTTGAGGCTGGGTTCAAAGCGCCGATCTCGATGATTAACAACAAAGCCTTCAAGTCAGGTAAGGCCTACAAAGACAGCAAGCTCTGCAACGTGCTGACTATGCGCGAGCTGCACCGCCGCTATCACGGTGAAACAGGCATTACCTTTGGCTCCCTATATCCCGGCTGCGTAGCCGACACGCCTCTGTTCCGCAATCACTTCAAGGCGTTTCAAACTATCTTTCCCTGGTTTCAAAAGAACATTACCGGCGGCTACGTCACGCAGCAGCTGGCCGGAGAACGGGTGGCCGACACCATTACCGATCCCGAACTTAAAGAATCGGGCATGTACTGGAGCTGGGGCAACCGTCAAAAGCCGGGCCGCCGCTCCTTTGCCCAGGAGGTGTCCAACGAAGCTCAGGACGATGCCAAGGCCCGCAAGCTGTGGGATCTGAGCGCCAAACTAGTAGGGCTAGATGATGAGACGACGCGGAATGTACTCGCTACTGCCGATTCAGTTTAGCTGCGTGCATCAACCGGGTTTCTTGGATTGCCACAGTCAAAACTGGCAGCGTACTACTCAGAAAAAACCCGGTTTCCCCTCTCACCCTCGCCCACTATGCGCCAACAAAACGCCCCGGCCAGTTTCCGGCCGGGGCGTTTTGCTATTCCAAGAAATCAGCCTGTCGCCTACTTGGCGGCAGCGGCCTGACGCTCCTTGGCAGCTTTAATCACCCCTTCTGCCACATTGCTGGGGCAAGGAGCGTAGTGGGAGAACTCCATAGAGAACTGGCCACGACCAGAGGTCATGGTGCGCAGATCGCCAATGTAGCCAAACATTTCGCTCAGGGGTACGTCTGCCTTCACTCGCACGCCGGTAGCACCGGGGTCTTGAGACTTGATCATGCCTCGGCGACGGTTGAGGTCGCCAATTACATCGCCCATGTAATCGTCGGGTGTGAACACGTCGACCTTCATAATTGGCTCTAGCAGCTGAGGGCCAGCCTTGGGTAGCGACTGGCGGTAGGCAGCCTTGGCAGCAATTTCGAAGGCGATCGCCGAGGAGTCAACCGCGTGGTAGGCCCCGTCGGTGAGGGTGACCTTCAGATCTACCACCGGGTAGCCCGCCAGAGGTCCTCGGTCAACGCTGGTAGCAAAACCCTTCTGCACGGCAGGCCAGAATTCGCGCGGTACGTTGCCGCCAGTTACCGCCGACTCAAACTGGAAGCCGGTGCCGGTTTCGCCCGGTTCGATCACGTAGTCAATCTTGCCGTACTGCCCCGAACCGCCGGACTGCTTTTTGTGGGTGTAGCTGTCGACTAGCCGCTTGGTGACAGACTCGCGGTAGGCCACCTGGGGCTTGCCCACTTCGACTTCGACACCGTGGGTACGCTTGAGAATGTCGACTTTGATGTCGAGGTGCAGCTCGCCCATACCCTTAAGAATAACTTCGCCGCTCTCCTCGTCGGTTTCCACCTGGAAGGAGGGATCTTCTTGCACCATCTTGCTGATCGCCATGCCCATCTTCTCGTTGTCGCCCTTTTTCTTCGGCGACACCGCAATGGAGATGACCGGGTCAGGGAAGACCATAGGCTCTAGGGTAGCCGGATCGTTGGGGTCGCAGAGAGTGTGGCCGGTCTGCACATTCTTCATGCCGATTAGCGCCACAATATCGCCCGCCTGCGCTGATTCAACCTCTTGGCGATCGTTGGCGTGCATCTCAACTAGGCGGCTAACCCGCTCGGTTTTGCCGGTAAAGGTGTCTAAAATAGTGTCACCCTTCTTAACTTGACCCGAGTAGAGACGGGTAAAGGTAAGTGCGCCAAAGCGGTCGTCCATAATCTTAAAGGCCAGCGCCCGCAAAGGCTTGTCGGTATCGGCGTAGGCCAGGTTACCCGTAGGATTACCCTCTAGGTCGATCTCGGGCTGGGGAGGAACTTCGAGGGGGTTAGGTAAATAGTCAACCACTGCATCTAGCACCAGCTGTACCCCTTTGTTCTTGAAAGAGGAGCCGCAGTAGGTTGGGAAAAAGGCTAGCTCGTGGGTACCCTTGCGAATACAGGTCTTGATCTCATCAATGGTGATGTCTTCCCCTTCGAGGTACTTTTCAAGGATCGTCTCGTCTTGTTCAACCGCGAGCTCGACCATGGCCTCGCGGTACTTTTCGACTTGATCCTTCATGTCCTCCGGGACATCCTGAATTTCGTAGTTTTCAGGCTGGCCTGACTCATCCCACACCCAGGCTTTACGGGTGAGCAGATCCACCACGCCGACGAAATCATTCTCGGTGCCAATGGGTAGCACCATCACCAAGGGCGTCGCCGCCAGCACGCTTTCAACCTGCTTGACAACCCGGTAATAGTCAGCTCCAATGCGATCGAGCTTATTGACATAAATAATGCGGGATACCTTGGAGTCGTTAGCGTAGCGCCAGTTGGTCTCAGACTGGGGTTCTACACCACCCGAGCCACAGAATACGCCAACACCACCGTCCAGCACCTTGAGAGAGCGGTACACCTCAATGGTGAAGTCTACGTGGCCAGGGGTGTCGATGATGTTGAGCTGGTGCTCTTTCCAAAAGCAGGTGGTGGCCGCCGACTGGATCGTAATCCCCCGTTCTTGCTCCTGTGCCATGAAGTCGGTGGTGGCGGCACCATCGTGCACTTCACCGATTTTGTGAATTCTGCCGGTGAGGGCGAGGATGCGCTCAGTAGTAGTGGTCTTGCCCGCGTCTACGTGGGCGAAGATGCCAATATTGCGATAACGGGTGATGTCTTTAGCCATAACTGCTTCTCCGGGTTCTGGGCGATGGGCCGCTGGTGCCCATCTTCATGGGTTACTCAGACGGGGTCTGGGTTGTAGTTGTTAGCCTTGACAACAGGAAACTCTATCACGAGACCATGACGGGGAGTCTAAGCTGAGGCTAGGGCAACAACACCTAATGTATAAACTATTGTAAAACCCCCTGACACATCCGTGAAAGGGGGGAGGGTTATTACTGGGTTCTCCAACTCAGGATAGCTGCCATTGGGGCCGCAATGATATGGGGAAAACCCATCATCCGGGAGCTTTAACGAAAGCTCTAATTTTGAAGACAGGCGGAAGCAGATCCTGCCTACAATAGTCGCTGTATCAGCGTAGATCGTATTTAGACTGCAGGAAGAACTGATCATGGGCAGCGTTGTCGGGACTGAGAGCTCCACCGCCAGTGGCTATGTAGGAGCTGCTGTTGTGGGCAGCAGCATTACGCTATCGCTAAAAGATTTCACCACGGCTGCCGAAGACGAGATGCTGGAGGCCTTTTTGACCATCAACGGCAATATGGCCAAGCGCCCCCTTGCCCTAGGGCCGCTACCCCAGACTAGCGGGGCTTTTGATCTATCGGTTCCCGATGGTACCGATATTAGTCTATTTAATACGCTGGTCATTCGCCCCTTAGGAGTTGAAACCACGGTAGCTACGGCCTCTGTGCCTTAGTTTAGATTGACAGGCGTCCTGCGCTAGCCTGGCCATGGCTAGCGATGATTCAGGTTTTCGCTAGCACTTTCTGTATATCCAATATGCCCTCAACGTCTCCCCCGCTGCCCACAGCGATGGTGGTGTGTCCCCACTACTTAGCTTCTACGGCTGGGCTAAACATCCTTAGCCAGGGGGGCAATGCCGTGGATGCTGCGATCGCCATTCAGGCGGCTCTGTCGGTTGTCTATCCTCACATGACCGGGCTGGGCGGCGATAGCTTCTGGCTAGGCTACCAGGCGCGATCGCACCAGCTCTACGGCCTCAATGGCTCTGGGCGAGCGGGAGCAGGGTGCGATCGCAGCGTTTTTGCGCACCTAGACGCCATTCCCCAGCGCGGCCCGCTGGCTGCCATCACCGTGCCGGGGGGCGTTTCCTCCTGGGCAGATACTCACCAGCGCTTCGGCCATTTGCCCTGGGCCGACCTGCTTCAGCCCGCGATCGCCCTGGCTGAACAAGGCTATCCAGCATCAAGTTCCCAAGCCCACTGGACGCAGAAAAATCAGGCTGACCTCAAGGCCTATGGCGGCAAAAGCAATCCTTTTTTGCCCGGTGGCAAGGTGCCTGAAGCGGGCGTTTATATTACTAATCCACCGTTGGGAGCGACCCTGCGGCGCTTGGCTACCGTCGGCCCTCAGGACTTTTATGAGGGTGAGACTGCCGCCGCTCTGGTGAACTATTTAGACAGCTTGGGCGGACTGCTCAGCAAAAGCGACTTTGCCCACCATAGGTCCACCTGGGTAAACCCCATCAGCACCACCTATCGAGGCTATCGGGTGTGCCAGCTGCCACCCAATACCCAGGGCTTTACGGTCCTGCAAATGCTGAACGTCCTAGAAGGATTTGACCTGCACAGCATAGGTCACGGCACACCTGACTATTACCATCTGCTGGTAGAAGCAACCAAGCTTGCCTTTGCCGATCGCGATCGCTGGCTGGGTGACCCCAGCTTCACCGACATCCCCGTGGCAGATTTGATCTCTAAATCCTACAGCGATCGCCGCAGGGCGCAGCTGAGCATGGCAGTGGCTCAAGGCCAAGCGGCCCCGGTCGTTGGCGGCGATACCGCGTATACCACTGTGGTAGACCGTGAGGGTAACGCCGTCTCTATTATTCAAAGTCTTTACTTTGACTTTGGCGCAGCGGTTGTGCCGCCCGACTTAGGATTTCCAATACAAAATCGGGGCTCTCTATTTACCCTAGACCCTGATCATCCCAACGCTCTCGCACCGGGCAAACGCCCTTTCCATACCCTCATGCCGGGCCTAGTGCTAGATCGCGATCGCCCCTACCTAGTGCTGGGTACTATGGGCGGCGAAGGCCAGCCCCAAACTCAGCTGGCACTACTCACGCGAATGCTTGACTTTGGTTTTGAGCCTCAAACAGCTATCGATCTGCCCCGATGGGTTTGGGGCCGCACCTGGGGCGAATCGACGACTCAGCTAGCGTTAGAAAGCCGTATTCCTGCTGGCGTGCGGCAAGAACTAGCAAAACGAGGACACCAGCTGAGAGCGGCTCCAGCCTGGGCTGATCAAATGGGCCACGCCCACATTGTTCAGGTGAATCCAGAAGGCTTGCGGGGCGGGTGCGATCGCAGGAGCGATGGCGCGATCGCGTCCCTGTAAAAGCCAGGGAGCCCAGCAGTATTTCTCTGCGAACCTATTTACATTTTGCAACAATGCGGTTAATGTAGTGACATACATACCCCGCTTGTCTCTTGTAGACAGGCCCCTTCGCAAACCTAACTGCACTTATTAACATCATGACAACGACGCTACAAAGACAACAAAGCGCTTCTGTGTGGGAGCAGTTTTGTCAGTGGGTAACCAGCACCGAGAACCGCCTGTATGTGGGCTGGTTCG
>JBARUP010000541.1:0-2265 GCA_049645805.1 Nodosilinea sp. | reverse complement strand
CACAATGGGAGGGAAAAACCAGTGCTGAAACGACTGTTGAGTTTGCTGAGTCATGGGACTAACTCCGTAGTGGGGCAAGATTGGGAGAACATGGACGGTCTACCGCTCCTTGAGCCAAGTCGTTCGCGCAGCGTTCTAAAGGAAAGGGAGCGGACTATCTGAGGCACACACGGCCATTGCTCGACTAATTAGATTTGGTCTGAAATAAAGGCAGGCTGATCTTGGCTCGACGCAGCATCAGGTAGGTGCCACCTGCACCCAGCACCAGCACGCCAGCCGCACCGCCAGCCACCATGGCCCACAGGGGCAGGGCGCTACCGCCGTTCTGGTTGAGCTTGGCCTGGGTATCGCTCAGGTAGCCCTGCACATAGGGATAGTCAGGATTGATCTCGCTGACCTGACGAAAGGTGTTGAGGGCGCGCTTAAACTGTTCGGTGTCAAACTGCTGCACGCCTCTTTGATAGAGCAACGAGACATCGCTGAGGGCAGGCTCGACATCGGCTTGCTGCAAAAACTCCTGAATGACGCTCATGGGAATCACAAAGTTGACCCCTTCGACTTTGCTGCCGGTCGCCGGATCGACCTTACCAAAGGTGGCAATGCCGATCGCTTCACCGTCTTCGTTAAAGACGGGGCCGCCGCTGTTGCCGCCGCTAATGGCGGCGTCGGTTTGCAGAATCTCCCAGCCGTCGGGCATGGCTTTGCGGGCGCTGACTAGCCCAGCGGTTAGCGACGGTTCAAGGGTTTCAGCATCGTCGAGGGTTCCAGCTCCCGGATAGCCGAGGATGTACATGCGATCGCCTGCCGCCATATCCTTATCATCACCCAGGGCAATGGTGGGCATATTCTCTGCCTCAATTTTGAGAATGGCAACATCTTTGCCGGGGGTAGGTTCGCCTTCGGCTTTGACCGTGGCTTTGTAGCCCTGCTCAATGATCTGATCGCGGGTGGTGGCTGAGCCTAGGGCCGCATAGATCTCGGTGTCGAGGGCGTCTAGCTCCATGTAGTGAGCGTAGTATTTGGCGTGGGCCTGCAGGCAGAGTTGAACAAACTCTTTGGTTCCCATCAGGGCACCAATGGCCTCTTGATAGCCGTCGTCTTCAAAGTCATTCCAAATGCTTTGGCAGCTAGCGGTGGCGACATCTTCTAGGGCGCTACCCGCCAGGGCATCTTTGAGGTCGTCTTGCTCAGATGAGACAACGTGGGCGTTGGTAATTAGGTAGCCATCTTCAGTCACGGCCAGAGCCGAGCCGGTGGTGTTGATCTCGGTGGTTTTTTCGACGCGATCGCGAATCGGCTCAAAATAGCTCAGAGGATCGCTAAACATCGCCTCGACCAACGCAACCACGGCCTGCTGCTCAGACTTGATTTCACCTCGCGCAATCCGCTGTCTTAGCGAGTCGGTAAACTGCTGCATTTTGGCCTGGTTCAGCTGATAGTCTGGGACCGAGAACTGAGCCTTATGCACGGTCTGAATCATCACGGTGCCAGGCTTATTTTGCTCAGCGAGCTGGCTGGGGCTAAGGGCTTCGGTTTTGCCACAGCCGGTGATGACGGAGGCTAGCAGGCCGAGGGCAGCGAGGGGCTTGAGCAGAGTTTTCATGGCAGTTGTTCCTGTAGTTCTGGTTATGGGTTGAAGGGTATACTTCGTGAACTACAGGGATCTATTTCTCGCGACCAGTGACCTATTCACGTTTGACACTAAAATCCTGGACTGAATATCCTTGATTTATAGGGGCGTAGCATGCTATGCCCCTACGGAGTTCCTGGCTCTAAATTGGGGTTTCCCAAATTAGGTTTCGTATGAGCCAGACTTCTGAAAAGACCTCAGACATCTAGGACCAAAAATGAGCATCTATTAGTCTCAATTTCCCCTCACTCCGTTTACACCGAACTGCCGGCTTCTGCCTTACAGCCCGTTGCCGATCAGGATAAACGGTGCCCAGTAGTAGGGGTGGCTAAGATTGCTTCCGGTGATGGGCTGGCCGGTGGCGGTGCTGATGATTTCGACGCTGCCGCGATCGCCGCCAACGGCACTAAAGTCGCCCGTAATCAACGCTTGCTGAGCGGCCTGTAGGGCAGCAGTTTTGGTCATACCATGCTGCAACGCCCCATAAAACGCGTTCATTAGCACCTGGGTACCGCCATCGCTGACCTGCCAAAGCGATGCTAAAGTCGCCTGCGCCCCGGCCCGCTCAATCTGATAGCCCAACCCCAAAATTACTACGCCGCTGCCCAACTCGGTGCTGCCCACGGCGGTTTCCC
>JBARUP010000540.1:0-4401 GCA_049645805.1 Nodosilinea sp. | reverse complement strand
CAGCCTAGACGTCGATGAGATCGTCTGCGTGGTAACGCCCGACAAGCTCAGCGCGATCGGCTGCTGGTACACAGACTTTTCTCAAACTACAGATGCAGAGGTTAGCCAGCTTCTCGCCAATCAGTTCTAGTTGTTTACGCCTTATTCGCGCTGTACGTCATGGTGCCTGCCAGGCGGCTGCAAAGAAAGCAAGTTCGCAGTCCATGGCGTAGCGGTAGGCGGCCTGGCTGCTGGGGGTATCAGCGGCATGGGCATCGAGCAGCGCTTCGAGCTGGGCGGCTAGAGGCTCAAACTGGTTGCTGCTGTAGGTATCAATCCAGAGGCTGTAGCGGTGGGCAGGCGGGTTGAGCTGTGCTAAAGACTGGCCTAAAAAGGCGTAGAGCCGCATGCAGGGGGCCATCGCCACGGCAGTCGCCCCAGGCGCTTTGCCCCAGGCGGTGCTGAGCAAAAAATCGGTGTAGCGACGAGTAGCTGCACCGGGCGCTACAGTGGTCAGGTCTACGCCCCAGTCTTGAGCATAGCTGCCGTGCAGGTTTAGCTCGCCCAGCACCCCATCGGCCAGCTGGTGAAACACCTGAAAGACTTCCCAGGTAGGGGCCTTAGCAGCGGCGATGCTGTAGGCGCGAGCAAAGGCTTCTAAAAAAAAGGCGTCTTGGCCAACATAGTAGGCAAATTTTTCCACAGGCAGCGTGCCATCACCAAGGCCTTGTACAAAAGGATGTTGCAGACAGGCCTGAGCCAGGTCGTCATTAGCGTGCCAAAGGATTTGAGAGAGCGGCATGGATTTAAGTGGGGATAAGTGGATGAGGGGATGAGGAGACAAGGGGATAGAGGGTAGCCCTGTAGGGGCGTACGGCGTACGCCCTCAACCTAGGCATAGAAGACGCCCACCAAAATGTGGTGCGTTCAGGACGATAACAGAGCCTGGGCTAAATCTAGAGAGAAATAGTAGGCATTGTTGGCCTCGCCCCAAAGGACTTCAAAGGGGAGGCTAGGTTCGCCCAGATGACTGATGACGAGGCGAGCGTGGGGTAAAGCATAGCTGCGGGTGTAGTCATTGACGGTCACTACGGTGGTAAGGCCGGCGGCGATCGCCGCTTCTAAACCCTGTCGGCTATCTTCGATTACCAAGCAGGTGGCGGGGTCAAGGTCCATGGCGTTGACGACCAAGTGGTAGATATCGGGGGCGGGCTTTTTAGTCGGCACCATATCTCCGGCAGCAATCACCTCAAACCAGGTGGGAGAGTCTGGGCCAAGCAGGTGCTCTAGCAAAGGGATAACGCTGTCTTTGGCGCTGGTGGTAGCGATCGCAAGCCGCAATCCCTGCCGCTGAGCCGCCTCAATCAGCCGCCGCACCCCAGGCCGCAGGGGAATCACGTTGCTTTCCACTAAGGACTGAAAGTGCTTAGCCTTAGCCTGGTGCAAAGCCATGATCAACCCGTCCATATCACTGGCCTGAAACTTAGGCTGATAGCGATCGATATAGTAGCGAATACGCTCTTTGCCCCCGGACACCCGCAGCAGCTGCCCGTAGAGACCTACTGGCCAGTGCCAGAGCAGGTCGAACTCTTCAAAGGCTCGATTAAAGGCGACTCGATGACCGTCGCGCTCGGTTTCGGCCAGGGTACCATCGACATCAAAAATGAGCGCGGCAAGGGTTTTCATAAACGAGGGACAAAGGTGCAGTGGGATCTCGACTGACGCAATCGCGCTCTGACGGCAGTGCAGATGCTGCTCCCGATCAACTGCGGAGACACCAGAATATAAATTCTCTCTGAGCAGAAAGCACAACGATTCTAGCCGAGAAGCCCGCCTCACCGTAGGATGAAGAGGCGACCTGCGCTAGAGAGTTGGGTCAGAGTCGGCCCTGGCGCAGCAGGCTGTTGTCAACGGTTACGTAAGGCTATGGATATCAAGAACGGTTTTGTCGCTGCAGTGGGCAACACTCCCCTAATTCGCCTTCCCAGCGTCAGCGAGGCTACTGGCTGCGACATTTTGGGCAAAGCAGAATTTCTCAACCCCGGTGGGTCAGTCAAAGATCGTGCTGCTCTCTATATCGTCCAAGACGCCGAAGCGAAAGGCCTGCTCAAGCCCGGTGGCACCGTGGTTGAGGGCACCGCAGGCAACACCGGCATTGGCCTAGCCCACATCTGCAACGCCAAGAGCTACCGCTGCCTGATTGTTATTCCAGATACTCAGTCTCAAGAGAAAATTGATCTATTGCGGACCCTAGGGGCTGAGGTGCGCACGGTCCCCGCTGTGCCCTACCGTGATCCCGGCAACTACGTCAAAGTATCGGGTCGCCTGGCAGAAGAACTCGACAACGCTATTTGGGCCAACCAGTTCGACAACTTAGCCAACCGCTTGGCTCACTACGAAACCACCGGCCCCGAGATTTGGACTCAGACCGAGGGCACCGTCGACGGCTGGGTAGCGGCTACCGGTACTGGCGGCACCTACGCCGGTACAGCTATGTTTCTTAAAGAAAAGAACCCCCAGGTGCGCTGCGTGGTAGCTGATCCTATGGGTAGCGGCCTCTACAGCTACGTCAAAACGGGCGAAATCACCCCCAAAGGCAACTCCATAACCGAAGGTATCGGCAACAGCCGCATTACCGCCAACATGGAGGGCGTGCCGATTGACGACGCCATTCAAATTGAAGACTCAGAGGCGCTGCACACCATCTATCAACTGCTCTACCGGGATGGCCTGTTCATGGGGGGCTCAGTCGGCATCAACGTAGCCGCCGCCGTCAAACTGGCCCAGCAGATGGGACCAGGCCATCGCATTGTCACGGTACTCTGCGACAGCGGATCACGCTATCAGTCGCGTATCTACAGCCGTTCCTGGCTTGAGGATAAGGGGCTGTGGTCTGAGCAGCTAGCTCCCGCAATTATCTGATCTGCCAGTAGATAGTACCCAGTCGAATCGTGCAATCGCCGTTCGACTGGGTTGTACAGCGGTTGCCCGATTGATCGACCTACGGTTGACTGACCTAGCAGTTGCCTACCCAACCGGCAGCGGCCTAACAAGGCAGATATAGTTGCAAAGCAGATCGACTACACTAGGACAGACTTAGCGGGGATACCGGCTAAGTCCGTAGCCCTTGAGCGCCTAAGTCTGCTCTCCTCTATACCTTTTGAGGAACCGCCTGTGACCGATCCTGACAAATCTTCTCTACCGCCCGAGCCTGCCCTAGATCAAGGTTCAGGGCAAAAAAGGCAGGCATCTCAGGTCAATCCCTGGGTAGAGGGGCTGCAAACCATTGGGCTGAGCGTGGTGCTAGCTTTAGGAATTCGGCACTTCGTGGCGGAGGCACGCTACATTCCCTCTGGCTCCATGGAGCCTACTCTGCAAATCAACGATCGCCTCGTGATTGAAAAAATCAGCTATCACCTCAATCCCCCGGAGCATGGTGATGTTGTAGTTTTTTGGCCACCCGAAAGCCTTACTGCCCCCGGCAAGCGTCGAGACGCCTTCATTAAGCGCATTGTTGGTTTACCAGGAGATGTGGTTGAGGTGCGTGATGGCGAGGTGATTCGCAATGACGAGGAGCTGAGCGAGCCCTACATCAAAGCCCCGCCTGACTATCAATGGGGACCAGAAGAAGTACCTGAAGCATCTTATCTAGTGCTGGGCGACAACCGCAACAGCAGCTACGACAGCCATGCCTGGGGGTTTGTGCCCGAGGAGAATATTATCGGCAAAGCCGTGGTGCGGTTTTGGCCACCGGGTCGAGTCGGTTTACTTAACGATTAATTGCCTACACTTAGGGTAGTGGTAGCCCTAGGCAACGTAAACAGATGATTAAAGCGTCTGGTGCTTGCACAGGGAACTTTAGACATACGCATACCAGGCTGCTATTTAGCGTCTCAGTTTGTGCATGTGGTTAGGTTGTGCAGATATCATATATCAGCTTTCTGCTGACGCTGCTATCCTGGTGATCTGCTTGTTTTGGCTCCAAAGCCTATTGGGTGGGGGCCGCTGGTGTATCAATTTGCGCGTTAGTTCAGCCTTTAGCAGGCGAGTGTTCCCTTTAAGTATATGACTTTCACCCCTGCCGACAAAGCGCCATTTGCTATTACAACACCGTTGTACTACGTCAATGGATTACCTCATATCGGCAGTGCCTACACAACCATTGCTGCCGATGTAGTGGCTCGGTTCTACCGTCTCATGGGGCATCCAGTGCTGATGATTACCGGCACTGACGAGCACGGTCAAAAGATTCAGCGCACCGCCGCAGAAAGAGACGTGTCACCGCAGGCGCACTGTGACGAATTTGCGGCCGGATTCGAGCGTCTGTGGAAGCTGCTCAACATTGACTGCGATCGCTTCATTCGCACTACATCCCCCCGCCACAAAGCCATTGTCAGCGAGTTTTTCCAGCGAGTTTGGGAC
>JBARUP010000539.1:0-2499 GCA_049645805.1 Nodosilinea sp. | reverse complement strand
GTGAAAGTAACAAAGAAGAGCTGGAAAGAGAGGATTTAGGTTCTAAGTTTTGAACGTTGAGTTTTGAACGTTGAACTCCGATCTTCCTTACCTTCCTTACTGCTCATCCACTCACCTGGGAGACAGCGCCGCCTTTGGGTAGGCAATCCGCTTGTGGTTATACTGCTGCCACACCTGCACAAAAATATCGGCTATTAGGGTCATGTGGTCGCGGCCTAGGCCCGATTCTACCAGCTGGTTGTCTTTCCAGCGGGCGCGCAAAATACGGTTGACCATGGCCAGGGCTTCATCGGGGGTAGCATCGGTCAGCGATCGCAGCGCCGCTTCGCAGGAGTCAGCCAGCATGACTATGCCGGTTTCGGGCGACTGAGGAATGGGGCCATCGTAGCGGAAGTCGGCTTCTTTCATCGCTAGGGCAGGCTCATCCTGAGTCAGCTCCTTGGCCTGATGATAAAAGTAGCTAATCAGCATAGTGCCCTGGTGCTCGGGGATAAAAGCCCGCACCGCCTTGGGTAAGCGACAGCGACGAGCCATCACCTGTCCCTCCGTGACGTGTTTTTTAATGATGTCGGCGCTGATCCAGGGATCATTGATCTCGTCGTGTTTATTGGGGCCGCCCATCTGGTTTTCGATAAAGCCTTGGGGGTCGTGCATTTTGCCGATATCGTGGTACAGCGTGCCGGCCCTCACTAACTCAACATTACAGCCCAGGGCGCGGGCAGCGGCTTCCGCCAAACTCGATACAAACACGGTGTGCTGGAAAGTGCCGGGTGCCTCTGAGGCCAGCCGTTTGAGCATGGGCCGGTTTGGGTTTGATAGCTCCGCTAAGCGAATGGGCGTAACTAAGTCGAACAAGTGCTCTAGGTAGGGGCTAAGACCTAAGGCGGCAATGCTGGAGATGACGCCGTAGATGCCCTGTAGCGCTACACCAGTAAGCATGCCGGACCAGGCTGAAATAATCGTAATTGGGCTGAACATAAGGGTGAGCAGCAGATAGGCCACCCCCTGGGTGAGGCCAACGCCGCCTCCCAGCAGGGCTAGCTCTTCCCGCGATCGCATGCGTCCAGCCAGCAGACTACACACAAAAGCGCCTGCGGCCCCAGCCACAAAGGAAATACCGCTCACCGCCGCACCCACCGGCAGCAGCACCGTCACTAGCACAACTAGCGTACCCCCCAGCACGGGACCGTAGAAGCTACCTGCCAGCAGGCCAATGGCGGGCAGCCCGTAGGCTGCCACCCCAACCATCTTCATGACTCCAGTACTGACGACCATCGCGGTGAGTAGCAGGTAGTCCTGCTGGCGCAGCCGCTGGGGGACCCAGCGCTCAGTCAGCAAAAATAAGCCGACGCCGCCGGTCACCATGCCCCCAAACATAGCCAGACCCCAGTAGTTGAAGCGACGCTGGCTGAGGTTAAAGCTATCAAGGAGTACGAATTCGTTGCGGTCTATGGTGTCGCCCGCTGCTACAATCAGCTCCCCCTGCTGTACTTCTACAAACACAGGGTTAACGGCCTCTGCTGCCATATCGGCTTGAAGGCGCGTGCGATCGCTGTCTTCGATGAGATTGGGCTCTAGAGTAGAGAGCAGCAGCTGGCGAGAAAAGGGTTCAATAGGGCGAGGCAGCGTGTCTCTGAGCTGTAGGTAGGCGGCTTGGTCGAGTACGTCGGGAGGCAGGCCTGATGAAATGCCCTGGGCCAGCATGCGCTCCGCCGCTTTGCGAACTTCTGCCTGGGCATCGGCCCAGTCTTGCAGGGGTAGATCGAGCATCTGGGGTGCTTCTGTGACGCCCTCGGCTTGCGACACCAGCAGCGTGAAGTTAGCCATCGCCTGCTGATAATCCTGGCGCGCCTGTTCTATGGAGTTTAGGAGACTGCCCAAATCTTGGTTGCTAGACCGCTGACCGTAGGCCCAAAGCTCGCCTAGGGCGGCTTGCTGATCGGGGGTGATGGTCTGATTACGCAGCAGGGTGTCGAGGGCTACCCGCTCGTTTCGCGCATTGTCATTAGCCAGGGGATCCATGAGGCTACGCAGCTTGAGCCAGGTCGCGTCGTCAGAACCCCGGAGGTAGGTCTGCACCTGAGTTGACAAGATGCCTGTGGAAACGAAGGGCACGTCTCCAGCCTGACGTCGAATATCGCTAACCTGAGCCATTAGACCGCTAAGCGATCGCAGGACTTCCTCGTCTGTTGTAGGTTCTATGCGAAGTACCTTAAGCGCCCCGTTGCGGGCGTCGCGACGGCGTTCTTCGGTGGTTTCTTTATCTTCTACCCGAGCATTGTCGGGAGCAAAAACAGTGTTGGGAGCTACGCTGCCCACCTGCAGGCCCGGCTGATTGTAAAAGCGCTGTCCTAGAACCGCCGTTAGGCTCAGGGCCGTAAGCGCAAAAGCCAGACGGGGATGGCGAATATTCTTGCGCCGTCGGATAGAGCGGCAGGGCTGAGGCCGTCCCTGCGCTGAGCGAGCAGGCTGAGTTGAGATCAGGACGCTCGGCCTCTC
>JBARUP010000538.1:0-2208 GCA_049645805.1 Nodosilinea sp. | reverse complement strand
TGATCTAGGGCGCACCTTTGCCAGAGCCCATTCTCCTGCCAACGCTACTGTCCTTGAGACCGTTCAGGCTGAGGGCGTCTATACTCTTTTGACAGAACGACTGGGGAAACTATAGCTGAGCACAAACCTCCCCAAACGGGCTTGATAAGATAGGCCTATGAGCTATACCACCGAACAACTCCTGGACTTTCTCGATCAGGAACTGCGCGCCACCTGGAAGGGCGAACGGGTAGTGCTCTCGTCCGCCGATCGCCTCAACAATCCGGTTATTTCTAAGGCTATCGGAGCCGATAAGCTCAGCAAAGTTTTCGCAATCCAGGACTTTCGCGCCCAAATTCACCACTACCAGCGTGAGCATGGCGTCTCGGGGCTAGTGTGGCACACCTGCCGGTTCCAGGGCCGCAGCATTCAGATTCCCGAACTGCACCCGCAGCTAGTCGCCATTCCGGCGGATAAAGCCGCCCTAGGTACTGCTCGTCCAGCTATGGTTGAGTTTTGGCGCGAGTCTGTTGTGGGCCTGCGCCTGTGGATAGCGGGTAGAGAGCCTCAGCCCACTACGCTGGCGCGGGTCGAAGAACGCATTGCCGCCAGCGAATGGGCTGAGCTTGCTGCTACCCGCAGTGAGCTTTACCTCAGCCTTTGCTGGGGCGACCCCCAAGAATGTCACTGCGACTGGGCTCGGCCAGCATCAGGATGCGATCGCATTATTGCCGCTGCCGGAGAACCTAGCGGCATCAAGGTATGATTGAGAGCCAGACGTAGCGCTGCTGCGCTCACTCTTTCTTAGGAGTATTTCCCATGGCGATCGCGGTCGGCGTTATCGAAACCCAAACATTTCCGGCGGTGCTAGCCGCTGCCGATGCCATGGTCAAAGCCGGGCGAGTCACCATTAGCAAGCAAGACCGCGCCGACAGCGGGCGACAGTTTGTGGTGGTGCGCGGCCCGATTGGCGAAGTCAATCGAGCCGTGGAAGCAGGGTTAGTAGCCGCCAATGCCTGCCCAAACCTAGCCGAAGTCACCAGCTACATCATCATCCCCAACCCCACAGACAATATTGACGGGGTGTTGCCCATTGAGTTTACCCCTGAGTCAGAACCTTTTCGGGTATAGCGATAGCTAGCGTCTCGGCGGGAGACGGGGTTTGCCGTCTAGAATCAGGGATTCTTAGGCTCTACTTATTAACCCTTTTTAGGCGATCTCGCGCGATTGATACCGTCGCCCCGTACAATTAAGGATGAATTTTTTACCCACAGAACATTCTCAGGAGTACAGCCATGCCACAGGCCGTCGGGTCGCTTGAAACCAAAGGGTTTCCCCCGGTGCTAGCCGCCGCAGATGCGATGGTTAAAGCCGGGCGCGTTACGCTGGTTGGCCACATTCGTGCCGGTAGCGCCCGCTTTTGCATCAATATTCGTGGCGATATTTCCGAGGTCAAAGCAGCTATGGCTGCCGGAGTAGAAGCAGCCGAGAAAACTCCTGGTGGCGTTCTTGAAACCTGGGTTATTATCCCTCGTCCCCATGAGAATGTAGTGGCTGTACTGCCCATTGACTTCAACGAAGAGACCGAAATTTACCGCCAGGCTGTTGAGCAGCCAATCTTACCTGGCTCTACCGGTCGCTGAGCTAGTGCTTAATACGTTAGTACCTAAGATTCTGGCGTAGAAAAAGCATAGACAGATTTAGCCCAGCTGAAGGCCTGGAGTATTTCCCTATGTAAGACTCTGCGTTTGGAATTTGACAGGTTTAATCTAGCTTTCCGCCCAAGAAGATAAGAGCCTCATCCTTGGATTGGTCTTCTAAAGATGACTACCCTTCTGATTTGAAGCCCTGGGCCGTCAGATAGAAGCTAACTCCCCACCTTACTAGTCCTGTCCTATGAGTTCTGGCCAGCGTTAGTCTTTTGTCAAAGCGCTGGGCTTGTGGGCTGCCTGGCTGCCAGTTTTGTCGCTCTCTACCAAGTATTGAGGCTCGTCCTCAGAAGCCGCAACAGTGTGACCCTTGATCTCAGTACGGGAGGTAAGCTTTTTGACGACTTTGCCAACGGTTTTCCCTTGAGCTGTATTCCAAGAGACTTTGTCCCCTGGCTTGAAGGTTGGAGACATAGAACCTTTCCGTGACCTTAACATCATTGCTTTTGTAACTGCTGTAAGATGACTTGCTTAGGCAATCTTGATTGTGAATACACCCTACAGCAGGGATCTACTAGAC
>JBARUP010000537.1:0-5304 GCA_049645805.1 Nodosilinea sp. | reverse complement strand
AAACGCGGGTAAAAAGACTTTACTTTTGTGGCGTGGGTGCTGGCAAAGAGAACAGCAGGCGCGATCGCGCCTGCTGTTCTCTTTGCCAGCACCCACGCCACAAAAGTAAAGTCTTTTTACCCGCGTTTTTATGCCAGATTCTCAGCGCCAGGGCACCACTACCGAGCACCTGCTGACCACTCCCTCCGGCAGCTACCCCTACATAGCCTCAGCCGGGTGGCAGACCCTCTACGAAAACGACAAACCCGTGGCCGAGCTGTTCCACGTGGCCTACACCATCGCTGACCAAGACCCGGCTCAGCGACCGATTACCTTTGTGTTCAACGGCGGTCCTGGGGCGGCCTCTGCTTATCTGCACATGGGTGCTCTAGGGCCGCGACGGGTAATGTTTAACTCTGATGGCAGCCTGCCTCGCCCGCCTGTGCAGGTAACCGACAACAGCGAAAGCTGGCTGAGCTTTAGCGATCTGGTGTTCATTGACCCCCTGGGTACCGGCTTCAGCCGCACCCTGCCTAGGGATGATGAGACGTCTGACAAAGACGACAAGCAGGCCGAAAAATCCGGGGCTAAACCTGACGATCGCGCTAAAAAATTCTGGACAGTCGATCGCGACCTCAACGCCCTGGGCGAATTTATCCAGGGCTACCTATCGGCTCACCATCGCTGGCTTTCGCCCGTATTTATTGCCGGCGAAAGCTACGGCGGTTTCCGAGTCGCCAAACTCTGCCGCAGGCTTCAGCAAGACTACGGTGTGGGCCTGTGCGGAGCTATTTTAATCTCGCCAGTCATGGAGTTCATGCTGCTGGAGGGCACCGACTACAACCTCAGCGGCTGGGCTACCGTGATACCCACTATGGCAGCAACGGCGGTTTACCACGGACGGGTTGATACGACCGATAGCCCTGCGGCCCACGGAGCTAAAGCCGCTGACTTTGCCCGCAAAACGCTGATTCCGATGCTGGCCCTGGGCCGCACCGCCGCTGCGGATGAGCAGCAGCATGTTTTTAGTCAGCTGGCGGAGCTAATCGGCCTGCCCGCTGAAGTGGTACAGCGCCATCGGGGCCGCATAGATATCTCTGTATTTGCCCGCGAACTGTTGCGCCACCAGCAGCGCATTTTGGGACTCTACGACGGATCGGTAACGGCGATCGACCCCTTCCCCAATCGCCTCTTGAACGAGGGCACTGACCCGACTCTAGAGGGCATCGATCGCCTGTTTACCGGAGCTATCAATAGCCACCTGCGCACCACTTTAGGCGTTGACACCACCCTTACCTACAACCTGCTGAGCTTCGAGGTGTTTAAGGCTTGGGAGTTTTTACCCGAAAGTGACTACCGGCAGGGCTTTGTGGGCTCGGTAGACGACCTGCGAGTGGGTATGGCTCTCAATCCCTATCTAAAGGTCTACATTACCCACGGCATCTACGATTTGGTGACACCCTACTTTTCGTCCAATCACCTGGCTGACCAAATGAACTTAAACGAAGCGCTGCGCTCAAATCTTACGCTGCGCCACTTTCAGGGTGGGCACATGTTCTACACATGGGATGAGTCGCGGCGGCGGTGGTTTGACGACATGGGCGAGTTCTACCAGCAGGCGACCCGAGATTAAGAAAACCGCTAGCCCCAGTGGAGCTAGCGGTTGGTTGTGTGTTCCCTGTAGATGACTCGGCTAAAGTTGAGTCAGTCTCAGTATTACGGCAAGGTTCCCGAAAGCCCAGCTAATTTGTCACACCCCTCTGTGAGATTGATCACAAAGGTTATGTCATTAGGCTGATGCCACAGGAAATAGAGTTTGCTAAGGCGTCAGAGCCTCCCAAAAGCGGATTGCATCCCGGTCGCTTTGGGGCAAAAATGAGGTGCCGGGGTGCTGCCATCGTTTTGGATATACCGCATGACCGATTCATCTATTAGCCCGGCAGAGGCCCTGGCTAGTATTGCCCTGGTGGCGATCGCCGCCGATGGCTACCTAACAGAGCAGGAAGGCCAGGATATGACTATGCTGCTCTCGCGCATGGCGCTGTTCAGCAGCTACTCTCGCGAATCGCTGCACCGTTTGTTTAGCCACTTGCTGCGGCGACTAAAGCAGGAGGGGCCGGGAGCGCTGGTGAACCAGGCAAAGACTGTTTTACCGCAGGATTTGCGGGAGACGGCCTTTGCGATTGCCACCGATTTAGTCCTTTCCGACCGCACGCTAACGCCCCAGGAGCAGTCTTTCTTGGAAGACCTGTGCGTCATTCTAGACATTCCTAACCCTACGGCCCAGCAGATCGTGCAGGTGATGACAATCAAAAATCGCGGCTAGTCTTGGGTCACAAGAAAGCATAAACTTTACCTATCAATAGAAAGACACAACTGCCTCCAGCACAGGCTATGCTGGATCAAATATTCGATATTTGTAGAGTTTGGAGACTTGTCCTATCGCTAAAAAACAAAAAGCTGTTGTCAACCGCAACATCCAAGACCCCGAGGTTCTGCTAATCAATCAGAACGGCGAAAACCTAGGCGTCGTCGACACGAGAGACGCCCTGAGGATGGCGAAAGAGAGCAAACTCGATCTGGTGGTCGTGTCGCCCTCTGACGAGGGCGCTCCAGTGGCAAAGATCATGGACCACGGCAAGCTCCAGTATCAGCAGAGCAAGCGTCAGAAGCAGACCTCGCGCCCCTCTGTAAAAGAAGTTAAGTTCCGTCCCAACATCGGCGAGTCTGACTACGCTCTGCGTATTAAGCGGGCGGCTCAGTGGCTAGAGAAGGGAGACTCTGTTAAGTTCCTGGTCAGGCTGCGGGGGCGAGAGCACCAGCACCGCGATCGCGCCACTGACCTGCTAAATCGGGTTGTAGAAGATCTCAATGGGTCTGCCAAGGTGCAGTCCCTCGACCATCGCGCTCTGACGCTATTTCTATCGCCTTCCTAAGGAGCTGCCGTTAGCGAGTCTTTCGCCAGATCTTCCTGGCTGACTGAAAGACCCTTGGTATCAGGGGTCTTTCTTCGTTTCACCGTCTCAAAATCTGCGGCTGGGACGCTCTGAATAGCGATCGCTTCAACCCAGCAAAAAAGGGGCCGGGTTTCCCAGCCCCTGGAAGGAACATCTTCCATGCCAGCCTCAGTGTCCCCAGATCGGGCTCCTCACGCACACCTGGCTGTAGCCTACTGAGCCCCAGGCCTGATTGGCAGCGGTGAAGGTGCTCCATAGGCGGCTTCTAGCTGGCCTGCGGTAAGCGATCGGACCAGATTTAGAGCGATTGGGTCGGCGCTGAGATAGCTGGCGTAGGCGGCGCTCAAAAACGGCAGGTAGCTGTCGTCGCCCGCCGCATGCACCTGCATAAAGGCCGTGGCTAGAGCCCGACTGTACTCGCTTCCTAGAGAAGTGTTGGGAGCCAAACCCGCGTAGGGGGAGTAACTCACAGGACTGGCCTGCACGCTAGACCCGTGACCGGCGGGTGCCATTGTGACTAAGTATTTAGTCTCGGTCGTTAACCAGGTAAAGGGATGAATTTGCTCTTGTACCGGGGTGGCCAGCAGGTCAACACTGGAGGCCACCAGCATCAGGGGAATATCAATTTGACCAAGCCCAGAAGGTCCCTGCACTACGCTGGTAATCGGATTCAGGGCGATCGCCGCACCAATACGGGAGTCTCGCAGGGAGATATCGCTGGGGGGCAGAGGGGCCGCCCGACACTGCAAGTACACCGATAAATTAGCCACAAAGGGGCGATCGGGCACGCAGGCCTGCTGTAGCAGCGGGGTATTGACGGGAGCCCCCGCGATCGCCAGGGCCGTATAGCCCCCCAGCGAGTGACCGATCACCCCTACTCTGCCCAGATCTAGGCGGCCCTGATAGGGGGCTCCTGCTGCCGATAGCCGGGCCAGCTCGTCTAGGGTGTAGCTAATGTCTAGAGGGCGATCGCTGTCCACCAGCGACAGCGTCTGCGCCGATACGGCAAACGGCCCCGGCTGGCGCAGGTCGGGGCGGTGCGAGAAATCGACGGCCCCAGCAGCGGCCGTTTCCTGTTCGGCCTGCTGCTGGATGGCCTCTAGCGCCGCCAGCTTGTAGTCAATAAAGCTGTCCCACTGGCGGTTCAGGTACCGCAGATCCCCAAAGCCAATGCGAATATCGGTGGGAAAGTGGCGAATCACCCCCATCAGAGTGAGTCCTTCAGAATCTTGTGCTGCTGCCACGTGAGCCGCGCGCAGCGCCAGAAAACCGCTGTTGTCGCTAGCCGTGCGCACCACCTTGCCCAGGCGGATCAAGTAGTCGTCTCCGAGGGCGGAGTTGGCCAGCTGGCTCATGGCCACCACACCGATATCTAGCGAAGTAGTCAGCTTCTGGCGGGTCAAAGCTAAAGCAGCCTCGTCTAGCCGTCCTAAGGTGCTCTGTAGCTCTGGGGGCACTACCCCAGTGGCGGCGAACTGCTCTAGAGCATCGACTGGAATTGAGACTTCTATCAACCACTGGTGAATGCGAATATTTTCTGCAGCTGGGGCCGCCTCTGCTGTTGCTAAAGCGACAATCAGGCCGCAGCCTAGCCCACTTATCTGCCGGTATAACCTGCGCCAGCACTGGTGCCAAAACCTACCTGCAACCAAGGGAGTCCTCCGATTGTGTAATTGATCGGCTTATCAAGCGGCCTGAAGCTTATTAAACCAGTCATTCAGGCCGATGGAGGCACCAAGCAGGGGTCTACCGCAGCAGAGGACTGAGCAAAATGCCCAAAAAGGCGACCCCGCCTAGCAGAGCCAGTATGTAGGCCACGGCCAGAGAGGGCGAATGGCGTGACACATAAATAAGGTCGTTGCGCTGGATTCTGCGGAGCTGGTGCCGGTGGTCTAAGGCCGCGTACAGCAGGGCAAAGGTACCCAGGGCCACGAACGACAGACCCAAGATGCGGGTCAGCCATGCCGGACTAACCGTTCCGCCTAAGGACTGGTCGATGGCCGCCACGATGCGGTCAATACCAAAGCCGAACCCAATCAGCGAAAGAGCGGTACGAATCCAGGCCATCAGAGTGCGCTCTTCGGCGGCTCGATTGCGCTCTTTGGCGAGCTCAGTGCCGAAGTTAGGAGCTTGGGGATTCGTGTCAGCGTTACTCATAGCAGAAGTTGAGGATCCAAGGGGCTAGCAACGAGCTGATCTTTTTCATAACAACCTAGTTACCCCGATTCGGAAGGACAAATGGCATTTGTCCCTACAGTCTGACCTCTTACCGAATCGGGGGTATATGGTTCGGATTTGGTATAAGAGGAATTTTACAGACCTTACCTGGCTTGCTAAACTCAGGGCAACCCCGCTACGGGAGAGCGAG
>JBARUP010000536.1:0-5009 GCA_049645805.1 Nodosilinea sp. | reverse complement strand
GCCCTGGGTCTGGACTCCTATCGCGAGCGGCTCAAGCCCCGCATTATCTCTAGTCAGGTAATTCGTAATCTAGACCCCCACCATGTGCAGCTGATCAACCGCAGCCGCCGCGGCAACATGATTGTTGCGGGCGAAACCCTCTACGTGTTTGAGGTTGAGCCCGCTGCCTACGCATCTCTAGCGGCTAACGAAGCCGAAAAAGCCGCCCTGATCAATATTTTGCAGATTAGCTCGGTAGGCAGCTTTGGGCGGCTGTACCTAGGTGGTGAAGAACGCGATATTCTGGCGGCCCAGCAGGCTGTACTAGCGGTCATGGAGTCTGTGTCTGGGCGCGAGCAAGAGACTGTTCGGCGCAACGAGTAGACGGTCAAATTAGATTATTGCCCATGAGCGGCTAGCCTCCTCAAGCAAACGTCTGTACTGTAGGCCAGGCTGATTTATCTGTAAATACCAAACTGAGCGGCTGAGGTGCTGCGCCTTTACGGTCGGCCTTAGACCAGCGCACGCCGATCCGATGGTGTTGAAGTATCATCAGCAGTAAGAGCAAAGCTTCTCTCGGCCTCCGATGGAGGCTCTGGCTTAAAAGAGTTATTCTGCGTTACTTAGTGTAAGGGTGTAAGTGCATCGGGCTGTTAGGGGCATACTTGTCTCTGAGGGGCACACTTAGATTTCCGAAGATAGGCTAATTGCAGTGATTGTTAGAGCATGAAGGATTCAACCCCCGGCGATCAAAAGCAGCTTCTGCTGATTGATGACGACCCCAACCTGATTTTGTTAGTCAAGGACTATCTAGAGTTCCGTGGCTATGAAGTCAAGACTGCGGGCAACGGTCGAGAAGCGCTCCACATGCTGGAAGACACCATACCAGACATGATCATTTGCGACGTCATGATGCCTGAGATGGATGGCCATGCCTTCGTGCGCAGCGTACGCGAGAATGCCTCCACCGAGTGGATTCCTATCCTGTTCCTGTCGGCCAAAGGCCAGAGTCAGGACCGAGTTAAGGGACTTAACACGGGTGCTGACGTCTATATGGTGAAACCGTTTGAGCCAGAGGAATTGGTAGCCCAGGTAGAGTCTTCGCTAAAGCAGGCCTCGAGACTGATTAAGCAGCAGATCAAGGGCGGCGCTAGCCCGGCGATTCAGGTTCCCTTTGATGTTGAGCTGACCCCTACCGAACTGCGAGTAGTGCAGTTTGTGGCTCGGGGCATGGCCAACCGCGAGATCGCCAACGAGCTTCAGGTCAGCCAGCGCACTATCGAGAGCCACGTCAGTAATATGCTGGGCAAGACCGGCCTCAACAACCGCACAGAGCTAGCCCGATGGGCGCTCGAAAACAATAAAGCCTAGTAATTGATTCCTGAATCTCCTTCAGTGAGCAGGTGAGCGGGTGCTGAGGTGAGATACCTGTCACAATTGGGTAGTGCCCCGTTACTGTCCCGCCCTATATGACTTCTGCCCCCCTGAGCTGGTCGGCCTTAGAAGAACTAGTCGACTTTACTACCGACCCCGTTAATGGCCCCACCAATGCGCAGTCTCGGCTGCGCCTGTTTGGCCAGCCAGAGTCTGCGGTGCGGGTGACTCTTTATCGCGACAACCACGCCTGGTGTCCTTATTGCCAAAAGGTATGGCTGTGGCTAGAAGAACAGCAGGTGCCCTACCGCATTGAAAAGGTCACCATGTTCTGCTACGGCGACAAAGAGCCCTGGTATCGCCAACGGGTGCCTTCGGGCATGCTGCCTGCCCTTGAGCTAGACGGGAAAATTATTACCGAAAGCGATGATATTCTGCTGGCCTTGGAGAACGCCTTTGGCCCGCTAGCTTGGGGTATGCAAGATCCAGCGGTGGTGCCCCTTAGACAGCTGGAGCGGCTGCTGTTTCGGGCCTGGTGTTTGTGGCTGTGCCAGCCCGCTCGCACAGCCGCCGCCGATCAGCGGGCGGGCGACCAGTTCACGGGCGTGGCGCAGCGGGTTGAGCAGGCCTTGGCCAGCACGTCTGGCCCCTTCTTTCTGCCAGAATTTAGCACCGCCGATGTGGTGTTTGTTCCCTACGTTGAGCGCATGAATGCCAGTCTCTACTACTACAAGGGCTATTCTCTGCGCGAAGAACACCCTCGCCTGAAGGACTGGTTTGATGGTTTAGAAAGCCGCCCCACCTATCGCGGTACCCAAAGCGACTTTCACACCCATGTGCACGATCTGCCGCCGCAGATGGGTGGCTGCTACGAAAATGACTCCCCTCAAACCCGGCGCAATCAGGCCCAGGTTGATTCAGGTCCCTGGTTTGGCCTTCCTGATGTAGCCTACCCCGAGCCAGAGACCTCCCGGGTCGAGGCGCTAGCCCGCATGGTGAAGCACCGAGAAAACATCACCAAGGTGAACCCTGCGCCTAGGGAGGTGATTGACCCGGCGCTGCGCTGTGCGCTGACGTACTTGATGACGGGCGATGCCTGCATGCCTCCAGCCGGGAGCGATCGCGCCCTGCGGTATCTGCGCGATCGCATCAACGTACCCCGCGACATGTCGATCTACGCTGCCAAGCGCCTGCGTGAATCCCTAGAAGCTACCGCCGCCCTAGTCGGGGACAGCCAGCCAGACCCGCTGCCGACTCGCCACCGCCGCGACCAAAATCCGGCAAAATTTGCGGTTGTGTAGGGCAGAAAACCCTGGTCTCTTTACTGGCCACAAAACACTAGCAATCGCCAGCAGAGACTGGGACTGTGGAAACCTAGCCTAAATTCCGTGGCTTTTGCCCACTACCCAGCTGCGCCGAAAGAAACGAGCCAGGCTGGTTTCGCTGAGAGTAAGGCAGATCGGTCTGCCGTGGGGGCAGGTGCGCGGGCTGCGGGTGCGCTGCCAGTCGTCTAGCAGAGTCTGCATGGTACCCAGCTCTAAAGGGGTGCCGTTGCGAACGGCGGTGCGGCAGGCGACGGCTACCTGAGCGGTGTCGAGACTGCCGCCGAGGCTGAGTTCGAGCAGCGCGTCGGGCAGGTCTTCGCGATTGCTCAGCGGGTCTGGTGCTTGCCGAATGGCCCAGCGGCTGGGGCCAAACTCTTCGGGGGTAAGCCCTAGCTGAAGCAGATGCCCGCGCTGCTGCTCGCTTAGCCCCTCCAGCACTACCGGCGTGGCCAGGGAAACAAGCTGCCACTGGTCTTGCAGTTGTTCGTAAAGCACGCGCTCGTGGGCAATGTGCTGCTCGATCAAACAGAGCCCGTCGGCCTGCTCGGCCAGAATATAGCGGTTGTGCACCTGGGCGATCGCTCGCAGACGACCGGGGCGATCGCGGTAGGGCAGCCCGTCTGACAAATCGCTCGCGGGGCCATAGACACCCCCCGGCTCCGCCGTCTTGAGCAGCTGCGTTACCCGCCGCTGGCTGGAGTCGGGTCGATCAGCCGCGCTCAAAAGCATCTCAATGTGGCTCCGGCAGCGCGCGGCCCAGGTTTCGATTTGGTGCAGGTAGAGAGTACTTTTGTCGGGACGACGATTCCAGTCGATGTCGCCGGGAGCAACGGTGAGATGCAAAAAGGCTAGGGGGTAGCGATGGCGAGGCAGGGTGTGGCGAAAGGCATTCACGATGCTCTGCTCTAGCTCGGGCACCATCACCAGCCGCCCGTTCACCGCTACTTTAACCCAGTCGGGCCGGGGGCGATGGCAGCGATCGGGCAGGCCAACTAGTCCGTAAATTCCTGGGCCTATACCCTGCTCTCCGCCGCCCTGATCAACCGAATGCCAGCCCTCGTGCAGATCGACCTCAGCGACCGATCGCACCATTTGAGGCACTAAGCCTCGCGCTGTGGAGCCAGGGGTAAGGGCCAGCCAGGGGCGATCGCTCAGCTGCACAGCCCAGGTCACGGCGGAATGGGCTAGGGCGCAGTCATAGATTACTCGCTGCACCTGCTTTAGCTGACTGGCTGGGCTAGGTAGGCTCTGGCGACGAGCAGGCCATCGCCCAAATAGGTCGGTAATGGTAACTACGGTACCGGGTGCCAGGGCGACAGGATGAATTTCTATCGGGGTGCCCTGGGCACAGTAGGTGACCCGCCAGCCAGACTCTTGCCCGGCTGGGCGGCTGCAAATCTCTAGCTCAGCCACCTGAGCCAGACTGTGTAAAGCTTCACCTCGAAATCCCAGACTGTTTACTCGCCACAGGTCTGCCTGACTACGGATTTTGCTAGTGCTGTGGGGTACCGCTGCCTGATGGAGATCATCAAGGGCCATGGCTATACCGTTGTCCGCAACCTGCACTCGCCTCTGGTCAGGCCAGAGAGCAACGGCGATATGCGTAGCCTGGGCATCGAGGGCGTTTTCGACTAGCTCGCGCACCGCTGCTGCCAGAGAGTCAATAACCTCTCCGGCAGCAATACTGTGAACAACCTCCCCCGGCAGCGGGCAAATAGGACGACTGAGAGAGACGTTGGGCTCGGCAGCAGTAATGGGGCAAGTCTCCAGGCTAACTAGCTCAATGCTACTGCGAGATTGGGTACCAGTACGCCAGTACAAAGAATTGCTGGATGTTTAGCGACGGGCCTGCTCGGCTCAAACGGCCACAAGCGGCCCCGTTAGGGACAATAAAAGGCAGGCAGGTGCGATCGCGCTGGTGACAACCAAGACTTTTTCCACAGTAGCCAATTGAATTTGCTCAATCAATACTGGCTAGTTAGGACACCGCTTTGTCTACAAATGAGCATAAAAGTTTGCGCGACCCATTAAGGTTTGTTACATTGCATAAGAATGCCTTTTTAGGATCCTCCTCACCATGAACCGCTTTTTCGGTCTTCTTCCTAAACCCTCCCCTCTGCGGCCTGAGTCACGCGTGTACGACCTTAAAGAGCGGCTCGACTGGGGCGAGCCAGCGCTGACAATTATTGACGTACGCGATCGCGTCGATTTCAACGAAAGCCACATTACCGGCGCGATTTCTATGCCTCTAGAATCGCTCATGACCACCGTAGCTCAGTGCTTGGAGGTCACTCGCGATCTCTACATCTACAGCAACACCGACAGTGAGGC
>JBARUP010000535.1:0-2032 GCA_049645805.1 Nodosilinea sp. | reverse complement strand
GTGATTGGGCTACGGCAGCCTCTGGGATATACGTCTGTGGCTCAGTTCATTGAGACGATGCAAACCACTCAAAAGTTCTCGCTGCTGCAGGGCATCGACTTCAATATTAATCCCGAGCGCCAGTCGGGCTGGCTGGAAGTCACCTACCTAGATGACGACCTGCGCATCGGGCGCGGCAACCAGGGCAGTCTATTTGTGCTGAAGAAGGTATAGAAGCGGGCTAAGCCGTCTCTAGCTGAGCGCGGTGCTGCTCAATTAAGGCGCAGCAGTCGGCCACCGGAGCGCGCTCGGCCATGGCGGCAACCAGGACGTCAAAGGCGGCGCGGTGCTTCTCAATCAGGGTTTTGGCCTGTAGCGCGGCCCAGCGCTGTTTTAGGGGGGCTTCGCCGGGCGATCGCCCCAGGGCATTCCAAAACAGAGTGAGGGTGGCGGTGTCGTTGCCGCCGCCCTGGGCATCGCCGTAGATCATTTGCTCGGCAGCCACCCCTGCCATCCACACCTGGCAGTAGCGGTCAACGCTCTGGGGAGTAAGGCGCGTCAGAGCCGCTGGGTCGCTAGGGCCAAAAACAACTCCCCCCTGGCCGGGGATACCCTGCCGCCAAGCTTCCCACGTGTTGAGGGTGTAGGCTTCCACAGGAATATCAAGCAGTACTGCCGCTAAAAAGTGCCCCGCCTCGTGGTGCAGTACTCGCTGACGATGTTCAGGCGAGGTCCAGGCTACTGTATCCATCAAAATATCGCCAATCCGCCCCCCTAGTCCTAGCTGGTCGACGCTAAATACTCCTAGAGCCACGGCGACAAACACCGCCACCACCGCTGGCGATAGGGCAACAAGCGGCCCCAGCAGACTAGCCATGGTCACCCCAAAGATGACCACAGCCACGGTATTGAGGGTAGTGTCGCGCATGGTGTCTCCTAGCAATCGGCATTCACGCCCAGCGCCCGCCTCGATCTGCCAAGCCGGAGGCTGGCGGCGTTGCTTTATGGTAGCGGGGATGGGAGACGGGGGCCAGAGGCTAGAAAATACCGGCCTCTAGCCGTCGGGCAGTTTGCAGGCTGTCCTGGAGGCGATCGCGGCCGGCCTTAGAGTGCTCCACCGGCACGCTCTCCAGCAGGGCCGGGAAGAAGAGTGTCGTCCAGCCTTCGGCTAGGGCACAGCGAGTGCTGCCGCGGTGCAGCACTACCCGCTGGGTCTCAGCATTCCACTCGAAGGCGGTAGCGCTGCCGAGGGCGATCGCGGTCACGTAGGGCTCACTCAGGCAGCTCGCCGAGTCGGCCCCGGTTAGCGCTGGCGCTCGGTAGTCAGGCCGCGCTACGGGCTGAAAGCCCACTCGATAGTCATGGGACTGTATACCTAGCCGGGTCGCTTCGATTTGAATGCCCTCTACCCCTACAACAAACAGCAGGTCGCGGCGAAACTGAGCGCTAGGGAACCCAACCTCTCTCAGCTCAGAGGGGAGGTCGGGTCGTTCTACCCCCGCCGCGAGCAGGGCTCCAGTTAGCAAAATGCGCTGAAACCCGGCTACGTCCCACTCGGCGATTAGGCCACTGGCTAAGGCCGTTTGGTAAAGGCGAACCATGGCCCGCAGGCGGGGAGCATCAGCCACGTCCACGGCAACGAGCTCTTGCACGTTGAGGGTCTCTTGGCCGTAGGCCCGCAGAGCGGCTTCGCTGCCGCCGTACACCGATATATCTGGGGCTTCTCTAAGGTAGATCGCTAGACTGCGGCGAAAGGCCCGATAGCGAGGGCTACCCGGCTCGGCGGGGGCAAAAGCCTGATCGATCAAACGGCCTAGGTGAGCCTGAAACCCCACGGCCTGTTTGAGAGTAGTGCTAACGCCGATATCTTGATGGGTAGTCACCAGAGTTTTGTAAAAGGACTCGTGCAGCGCTGCCCCCTGCTGGGCCAGCTGTCGGTAGGTCTTCATCTCCGCCGCGATCGCCCGCAGCTGTGGAGCCAAAAGCGGCTCTTCTTGGGCTAGAAGCTGCCAGAAGCGGGGGCTAAAGGCATGGTCTTTGAGCACCGCAAACA
>JBARUP010000534.1:0-3281 GCA_049645805.1 Nodosilinea sp. | reverse complement strand
CCCTTACCCAAATCCATACCGTTGTTCAGCAACATCAAAGTGTCCATTATCTTTCTGCCAACTCCCTGGCCTTGATACTCTAGATGAACTCATAGGTGAGGGTAGTAAACTACCAAAAAGGCAGTCCACAATAAGTCTATGGCCAAGGGAAAATCTAATTCTAGACCGGAGGGAGCGGGGGATCGCCACGCCTACCGCGAGTTTGGCCCGGCTAATCCTTTAGCGCGTGGGGTGCCCGATCGCCCCCCCAAGCAGCAAACGGTGCGGGCACAGGTTAGCCGTAAGGGGCGCGGCGGCAAAACCGTTACGGTGATCACCGGTTTTCAGCACAGTCCAGAGTCTCTCACCGCCCTGGCTAAGCAGCTCAAGGCCCAGTGCGGTACAGGCGGCACCGCCAAAGACAATGTTATTGAGATACAGGGCGACCACGCCCAGAAGCTAGTAGAACTGCTGGTGGCCAAAGGCTATCAGGCTAAACGGAGCGGAGGTTAGTGGTAGTGAGTTGGTTGGCTAAACGGTGGCTGCGATCGCTAGTATGCTTTGGTCTAGCGCTGGCGCTAGCGACTGGTGGACCAGGACTATTGCCAGCCCAGTCTGTGGAACCGACATCGTCGCTGGGCGTTGCCGCTGCGACCAAGCAGAGTTTTCCTGATGAAGATTTAGGCGGCGAAGATACAAACAGCGATCGGCCCGCCCTGCCGCTGCCGGTTCTGCCTACTGATATTCAGAGCTACTGGGCCAAAGACTGCATCACCGCTCTAGCTCAGCAGAGAATTTTTACCCCTGATAGCAGCCGACGCTTTTACCCCGACCAGCCCATTCTTTGGGGAGACTACGTAGAGCTGCTGAATCAAATTATCCCCTCCGGTCCTGTTCAGAGCTGGGCCAACCCCCTAGAGCGAGCGCTGGGCGTCTCGACTGCGCCCACGGTGGCGGCCCA
This sequence comes from Nodosilinea sp., assembly GCA_049645805.1. Classification (GTDB taxonomy): domain Bacteria; phylum Cyanobacteriota; class Cyanobacteriia; order Phormidesmidales; family Phormidesmidaceae; genus Nodosilinea. The sequence continues at coordinate 2,341 of JBARUP010000534.1, read as the reverse complement.
CTACCCCGACCAGTACTTTCAGCGCGATCGCCCTCTGCTACGGGGCGAAGCCATCATGGCTCTAGCTACCAAGCTGGAAGGTGACTACCAGCTGGCCGCCAATACCCTCATCAACGCTAGCCTTGAAGATGGCCCCCAGGTTCCTCAGTACGCCCGCGAAGGGGTGGCTAGCGCCCTAGCTCTAGGCGTGGTAGTGAACTATCCCGCATCCAGTCGCCTCAATTCTACCCAGCGCCTCACTCGAGGCGAAGCGGCAGCCCTAGCCTGTCGCGCCGCGCCCAACCCCGCGCTGCGCCGCCAAATCGACCCCGCCTGGGTAGCTGCTGCTCAAATTCCCGCCGTGGCCTCTCCCGCTCGCGAAACGCGCGGCGTGTGGTTGACCAACGTCGATAGCCAGGTACTATTCTCCACTGAAGCCTTAGAGACGGCAGTAGATCGTCTTGCCGATCTCAACTTCAACACGATCTATCCCGTAGTGTGGAACTACGGCCACACCCTCTACCCCAGCGCCACGGCCCAGCGTGAGCTAGGGGTCAGCCAGCATCTCTACGGCGACCTGCGCGCCCCCGGCCCGGCCAGCGAGAGCGATCGCGACATGCTGCAAGAGGCAGTTGACTTTGGCCACGCCCGAGGTATGGCGGTGGTGCCCTGGTTTGAGTTTGGCTTTATGGCCCCCGCCAGCTACGAGCTATACCGCCGCCACCCCGACTGGTTCACCCAGCGGCTCGACCCGACGCCCTTTTCTCCAAATAGAACCCTCCGACCCGCCGATGCGCCTAAGCTGGCTACTAGCCAAAACTCCCTCAAAGCCAAAGATTCTGCTCACCTGCCCACTGTCCTAGATGTTCCTAAGACCACCGACCTGATGCGCGAAAAGCACCGGGCTGACCAGTGGGTAGCCCAGGACGATGTTCCCCTTGACCCTGCTTTAGCAGATGACCCCGGCATCTGGATGGAAGGCAACGTGATTCCGCGCCGCTGGATGAACCCCTTTCACCCCCAGGTGCAGAAGTTTCAGCTAGAGCTAATCAACGACCTAGTATCCAACTACGAGGTGGATGGCTTTCAGTTTGACGACCACCTGGGCCTGCCGGTGGACTTTGGCTACGACCCCTTTACCATCAACCTCTACCGGGCCGAGCACGGCGGTCGGGTTCCCCCCAGCAATCCCGAAGATGCTGAGTGGGTGGCGTGGCGAGCAGACAAAATCTCAGACTTCTTAGCAGAGGTTTACAAGCTGGTAAAAGCTCGCAGGCCCAATGCGGTGGTATCGATTTCACCCAACCCCTACCCCTTTGCCTACGCTAACTACCTACAGGACTGGCCGGAGTGGGTCAATCGAGGCATTGTCGATGAGCTGGTGATTCAGGTCTACCGCAGCGATCAAAACCGCTTTATGTGGGAGATGAACAAGCCTTCAATCCGAGCCGCACGGCGAAAAATCCCAGTTAGCCTCGGCATTCTGAGCGGCCTGCGGGCTAGACCTGTGAAGATGGAATTTATTACTGACCAGACGGCAGCGGTGCGCGATCGCGCCTACTCGGGCATGTCGTTCTTCTTCTACGAATCGCTGTGGATTTCACCGCCGCCTGAAACTGCCGATCAGCGAGTCGATCAGCTTCGAGAGGTGTTTGCTACCCCGGCTTCACGGCCAAGCCGGTAGCCTGGGCCTGACGTATTATGCCGCCGCTTCGCGAGATTTTTGGGCTACCACAAAAAATAGCGTGATGTCGTTCCAGTAGCCTTTTTCAGTCGAAGCTTCTTTAATTCTTGCCAAGTAGGCTTGCTTACACTGCTCTAGCTTTTCTCTTGACCAGCTGACATCTTGAAGCCCAAAGGCGCTCTTAGCGTTGCCGGTCCATACAGCTTCTGCATTGTGCAGGTAAGCACCAAACTGTTCAGTGGTGACTGAAGCCTGATTGAATCCAGTCGCGCCCAGCATTCGACAACATCGCTCGGGCGTTCCCAGCGGTTTGTTTGGGTTTGGTATTATGACGCCGTACTTTTGCACGACTGCCCGAAATACTACAGAGGCGCTTGGCGACGTTTCGGCAAGACACGAGAACGCAAGGGTTCCCCCTGTTTTCAAGGCGCTGTGCCACTGTCGAAGCAATGCTGGAATATCTGCTAGGTAAACAATTGCAGACGAGCAAAGCAGGGCGTCAAAACCGTTCTTCTGGAGCTCCTGTGTGTCTGCATCTGATTTCTCCAATCTAATGTTTTCTAGTCCTAGCTCTTCTACTTTGTGCTGCGCCTGCTGGAGCATTCCGGTCGCAAAGTCCGCCCCTAAGACGTAGCCCGTACGACCTACCGTTTGAGCTGCTTCAACAGCGGCTAACCC
>JBARUP010000533.1:0-16558 GCA_049645805.1 Nodosilinea sp. | reverse complement strand
GCACGTAGGCGACAGCAAGACTGACGATGTTGAGGGAGCCAGAGCCGCTGGGCTGCACGGCATCTTGATCGAGCGGTAGCAGCTTGAAAGCTTACCTACCTACTCTATTACCCCTAAAGGCAAGCTCTGCCGGACCAGTCATGTAGACGTGGTTATCAGCAGCGGCCCATTCGATGTGGAGGGGACCACCGGGTAGCTCGACGGTGGCAACGCGATCGCAGACCCCGTTTAGCACCCCTGCTACTAGGGCTGCACATGCTCCGGTACCGCAGGCTAGGGTAATGCCAGCCCCGCGCTCCCACACCCGCATTTTGAGATAGTCGAGTCGCACCACCTGAATAAATTCGGTGTTGATGCGCTGGGGGAAGGCCGCGTGATGCTCAAATTGGGGACCCGTTGACTCTAGCTCGATCGCCTCTACATTGTCTACAAAGGTGATGCAGTGGGGGTTGCCCATGCTGACGCAGGTCACGGCCCAGGTCTTGCCATGGACTGACAAGGATACGTCCACCACTTTTTCATCCGCCGCCGCTAGGGTAGTAGGAATCTCCTTTGCTAGCAGGAGGGGTGGCCCCATATCAACCGTTACTTGACCGTCGGGCTGTAGGGCGGGCGAAATCAACCCCGCCAGGGTGTGAATCCGGTAGGTGTGAGGTACCTGAAGGGCTTTACCGTCTGCGGTTTCTAGACCCTCTAAAAACTTGGCTAGACAGCGAATGCCGTTGCCGCACATCTCTGGCTCTGAGCCATCAGAGTTATAGATGCGCATGGTGTAGTCGGTGCCGTTTTGCCCCGGCAGCGCGAAAATAATTCCATCGGCCCCAACGCCAAAGTGGCGATCGCACCACCGCACCGCATCCTCAGCATCCAGCACTGGCTCCGGCTGGTGGCGGTTGTCTACCAGCACAAAATCGTTGCCTAAGCCGTGGTACTTACTAAATTTCATAGGTACTAACGCTGAATGGATGAACCTTAATTATTAAACAAGTGGAGCGTTTTATAGTAAATTGCCGCCCCTTGTCCTCTCTATCGGGAAACAGGGTACCGTAACAGCATGAGTTCAGCGATGTAGCACCATGTCTCAAGAGTTTGCCAGCGGGTTCCCAAGCGTTCGCCAGGTTCAAAATCTGATTCGCGACAAAGCATTTGTCGAAGTCAAGCTGATTACTGGCGATGTCATTACGGGGCAGGTCCTGTGGCAAGATCCGCAGTGTATTTGCTTAGAGACTGAAGACCAGCGCAAGCACCAGATTTGGAAGCAGGCGATCGGCTTTCTCAAATATTCTTAATTCAGCCCTGCACCCCTAAGTAGTCTTCACAGACTCCTGTGGCCCACCTAATAGATCGGGGCACACTAATCCCAGGTGAATGTCTACTCCAGCTGATAGGTCAGTCCCTTGTTTGTAGTAAGCGCCGCTAGTACACTCGTCTCATGGAGTTTTTGGCCCAATGACCATCGAAAGAATTGTTGAGCAAGCCCTGCAAGATGGCTACCTCACACCCGCTATGGAATCCGAAGTAGGCCGCATTTGCGATACTGCCGCTGAGCTTTCGATTGAAGAATACATGGCCCTCGACCGCCTTATGGGTGCGCTGCTGACTGGCGAAGTCGTGGCTGTGCCTCGCAAACAGTTCATTAACGTGATGGAAGAACTGGTGCTGACTGAGGCCATTGCTAAGGTGGCTGAAATCGAGTCTACCTCTGATAAGACTCTCGATCTAGGCGACATCGCCGCCTACGCCCTTAACCGTCTGCCGCCACTCTACGCGACAACCGAAGAGGGGGCAAATTTTCAGCGAGAAAGCGCCCGTGGCGACCTCTCAGCCCTGATTGCTGAGCAGGTACAGCAGGCTGTTTCCCGCAACCTCGACCAGCCCAACTTCTACCCCGAGCGCCAGACCATTCAGAAAAAGGGTGATGAAAGCGTGCTCGGTCAGGTCAGCTCGCTTCTGCAAGACCATGCTCACAAGTTTGAGCCGGTCGCCAAAGTCTAGTGATTGTCTTTGGGCAGTTTACCCTGCCCGCTTTAAAGTTCTTGTCATTTTTTAGGGCCACGATCTAGCCGAGCTGGTTAAATCGTGGCCCTGTTCTGTTTAAGCTCAGGTCTAACTAGAACGGATAGACGCGTGGGGCAATCAGCACCGTAAGCAGCCAAAAAGCCAGGTTAAAGGGAATACCCACTCGCAAAAAATCGGTGAATTTGTAGCCACCGGGGCCGTAGACCATAAGGTTGGTTTGGTAGCCAATCGGGGTTGCAAAGCTGGCCGAAGCCGCAATCATGATGGACACCACAAAGGGAATAAAGCTTACCCCCAGGCTTTGGGACAGCGACAGCGCGATTGGGAATACGACCGCTGCTGCCGCATTGTTAGTGATTACCTCAGTCAGTATGGTGGTAACGCCATAGACGATAGCCAGAGCTATCCAGGGGTTGTCGCCCCCTAAGCTTAGTAGCCCGCCTGCTAGCGCTGCTGCTGCCCCGGTGACTTCTAACGCTTTACCCAGGCCGAGGGCGGCGGCTACTACCAACAGCACCGACCAGTCAATGGTGCGAAAACCCTGCTGAAACGAGCAGCAGCCGGTCACTATAATCAACAGGGCGGCTAAGGTCGCGGCGTTGAGCATGTCCATCCAGCCGGAGGTAGCCAAGGCCACCATCAGGACCAAAATGGCCAGGGCCACAGGAGCGCGGTCGTGGCGCAGAGGGTCAGAACCGGGTATCTTGCTGACGAGGTAGAAATCGCGGGAAGCGCGGCGCTCGTCTAAGAAGGTGGGATGGGCCTCAAGCAGCAGAGTATCACCAGCTTGTAGTCGAATGTCGCCAATCTTGCCCCCTAAGCGCTCGCCGTTTCGGCCCACTGCCAGCACCACCGCTCCATAGCGACTGCGGAACTTGCCCTGGCGAATAGTGATGCCCACTAGAGGACAGGTGTTTGACACGACGGCTTCGAGCAGGGTGCGCTCGGTACGGGGCGTGTCGAGCTTGAAGACCTGATCGGTGGCGGGCTGTAGACCGCGAATGTGGTTGAGATCAACAATTGAGTCAACCATGCCTACAAATACGAGCTGATCGTGTTCTTGCAGGGTTTCTCTAGGGCCGATGGCGGTCAGCAGCTGCTCCTGTCGCTGAATCTCGGTTAGATAAAGCCCTGGCAGGTGGCGCAGCCCGGCCTGTTCGACGGTTTTACCAGCTAGGGGACTGTTGTTCTCAACCACCATTTCAACGGTGTATTCACGGGGGTCGTCGGTACCGGCAATGGCGGGTTTGCGCTGGGGCAGCAGCCAGCGCTGAGCCAGAATCAGCATCAGTGTACCTGCGACCGCACAGGGTACCCCTACCGGCACTAGGTCAAACAGCTTGAGGCTGGGATAGTCGGTTTCGGTTACCAGCAGCCCGTTGACAACTAGGTTGGTGCTGGTGCCAATCAGAGTGCACATCCCTCCCATAATGGCCGTGTAGCTCAGGGGAATCATTAGCTTGGAGGGGCTGATACGCAGCTTGCGGCACCAGTCGCTCACTATTGGAATAAACATCGCTACTAGCGGGGTGTTGTTGAGAAAGGCGCTCATGCCTAGTACCGGTGCCAGCAGCCGCAGCAGTGCCGTAGTCTCGTTTTTGGGCAGGCCTAGCAGCGATCGCGAGATTATGTCTAGTCCACCAGTCTGCTGCAGTCCGGCAACAACGACGTACAGCACCCCTACCGTCATCATACCGGGGTTGCTAAACCCGCTTAAAGCAGTTTCAGTATCAAGCACCCCAGTCAGCAGGAGAACGGCTAGGGCCGCCAAAAAAGCGGCCTCCGCAGGCAGAGGCGTAAGGGCATTGAGGAAAAAGGCGGCCAGTGTTACTCCAATGGTTAACCACCCCGCTCCGGTTAGCGGCCCGGGTAGCGAAAGCTCAAGGGTCCGGGTAGCTATTGTTGTCCCGACGACTCCTAGCGCTAAGACTGTCACTAGAGCGCTGGGTCCAAAAATTCCTCGGGTCCAAAACGCGCGCCGCTCTTGGCTGCGCCGAAACGGATCGTATGACATAGAGAGTCGAACCAAAACACTGTTCCAACTATATTGCAGTAAGAACTAGATAAAAACAAAATTTACCTTGAAATGAACTACGTTTCATTTCAAAATGTTTGACGATTCAAATGGGGTTAGTCCGCTCCAGCGTCGGTAGCGAAAAAGGGGCGCTGACGGCTCCAGGGGCTGGCCTGCTCTAGCTGGGCAGCCAGCGCTAGCAGAGTTGCTTCATCGCCGGGGCGACCCACAAGCTGCACGCCAATCGGTACACCGCCTGGGCCGAACCCCTGAGGAAGGGCCAGGGCTGGCTGGCCGCTAGCGTTGAAGGGCGGGCAGGGAGCCACCCAGCTAATGACGTTCTCAAGAATTTGGGGCGATCGCAGCCTTTTCCAGGCTCCAACTTTAATGGCTGGGTGCATGTAAACGGGCAAAATGAGCACGTCATAGGGCTGGCAGAACCGCACGATTTGGCGAGCTACCTGCTGAAGCTTAGCCACCGATCGCAGATAAGATCCGCTGTTAATCCGTCTAGCCCGCCAGTAGAGCCAGCGGTTCATCTTTTCCATCACAACCCAGGGCACCTCCACTTCTGCTAGCACGCATTCCCACACCACCACAAAGGGGTCGATTAGGTCTTCTAGGTTAGGAAAGGCGATTTCTTCTGCGGTGTGGCCGAGGCCTTTTACCTGCTGCACAGTCTCATCAATGGCCTGCCGGCACGCGGGATCGACATTGCCTACCGGGTCAAGCCGGGTAGCGTAGCCAATTCTCAGCGGTTTTGGAGGTGTATTTAGCCCCGCCAAAAAGGATGGCTCCGGGTCGGGAAGCCAGTAGGGATCGCCCACTTCATAGCCGCTGAGCACGTCTAAAAGGGCTGCTGCATCGGCTACAGTACGCCCTAGAGGGCCGTTGACGGCCAGTCCGTTGAGCCGTTCTCCCACCGGAGCAAAGCTAACTCGCCCGCGGGAGGCTTTAATGCCCACTAGCCCGCAGCAAAAGGCTGGCCCCCGCAGCGACCCACCCCCGTCAGATCCTTGGGAAATAGCGCACAGCCCTGCCGCTAGCGCTGCTGCGCCGCCGCCGCTCGACCCGCCCGGCGTGTACTCTAAGTTCCACGGGTTGCGAGCGGGCGGGAAGCCAGGTGGCTCGGTGTAGGGCAGGGAGCCAAGCTGGGAGGTTGCCGTTTTGCCTAAAATTATCATCCCGGCCTGGCGCAGCTTGCCCACAATGTAGTCGTCTTGGCTGGCAATGCGATCGCAGGCCACCTTGAGACCGTAGGCGCAGGCTACGCCTTCTACTGGGTTTAGGTCTTTAACTGAAACCGTAACCCCAAACAGCGGCGGGAGAGGATCAGAACAGCTAGCTAGGCGCTCGGTTTTAGTCCTGGCGTCGGCGATCGCCTGCTCGGCCATCACGGCTACGTAAGCTCCCAAGGCGGGGTTGAGCCGCTCGATCCGCTCGAGGTAAATCTCCGTCAGCTCTAGGGGCGAGACTTCTCTACTGCGAATCAGCCGGGCTTGTTCAAGAGCGGGCAAGAAGGCAAGATCGACTGAATTCATAGGTCTATGCTGAGGTCACAATGCTGCCATTAGAACACCAAGCCTGAGGCCGGGGCGAAATGTCTAGGGGCAGTCGCTGTACCTACAGAGTTAAAGACTGAGGGTTGTTTTCGATCACACTGGCTAAATCTTTAAGAAAGGCAGCGGCATCGGCACCGTAGATGACGCGGTGGTCGCAGGTGATATTGACCTGCATCTGCCGCTTGACGCCTATCAGACCGTCTGCGGTAGCAACCACTGTAGGACGCGAGGCCCCAATCGCCAGAATTGACCCCTGCCCCGGCGGCAGAATTGCGTCAAAGCGGTCTACGCCAAACATACCTAGGTTTGACAGGGTAAAGGTGCCAGTGCTGTACTCATCGGGCTGAAGCTGCTTCGAGCGCGATCGCTCAACTAGGTCGCGCCAGGTGCGAGAGAGAGAATAGATATCGTACTGGTCGGCATTCTTGAGCACAGGAGTAATTAAGCCCCCCCCTTCCATCGCTACCGCCACAGCGATGTTGATACCCGAGCGATACTGAATGCCCTGGTCTGTGTAGCCTGCGTTGAGCAGCGGGTGCTTTTGCAGAGTCACGGCTACGGCCTTGGCCAGCAGCCCGGTCATAGTAACGCCCTTAGATTTAATCTGCTTGTAGAGGGCATCAAGGCTATCGGTAGTAAGGGTGTAGCCCACGTGAAAGGTAGGAACCGCTAGGCTACCCACCATAGTGCGCACCACGGCCTGTTGCAGCGTGTTGAGGGGCACAACCTGGCCTAAAGGTGCAGTGCTTGGAACTGGAGCCGTGGGAGGAGGAGCGGTTGGGGCCGTGGGAGGAAGAGTAACTGGGGCGGCTGGCGGTGCGATCGCTGCCATCGGTGTGGCCACTGGCCCCGATACTGTAGGCGTTTTACCCGCCGCTAATTCTACATCTTGGGCAACAATGCGACCGTGGGGGCCGCTACCCTGGAGAGCGGTGAGGTCAACCTTGAGGTCTTTAGCCAGCTTGCGGGCGCGGGGAGAAACCACGACTCGACCGCTGCGGCTGCCGGAAGATGCTCCATTTTGGGCCACCGGGGTAAGGGCCTCAGCCTCGGCGGCGGGAGCTGGAGCTACAGGGGCAGGAGCGCTATCACCGCCAGCATCAGCTTTAGCCGCTGCCTGCTGACAAGCGGCTTCGACTTCAGCTTCGGTTTCAGCCAGCAGCGCGATCGCTTCACCGACTGGAGCAGTACCGCCCGCCTCTACCACTACAGCGGCTAGAATACCTTCGTGAAACGATTCTACGTCCATGTCGGCTTTGTCAGATTCGACAATCACCACGGTTTCGCCCTTCTCAACCCTGTCGCCAGGGGCTTTAACCCAGGACACAATCTTGCCTTCGGTCATTGTTGAGCTTAGGGCAGGCATGAAGACTTCACGAATCATGGATGTGGCTTCCGAAACAGGGATAAAACGACAGAGCAGCAAAGATGCCAGGATTCATCTTATCGCCAAGGACGACCCCAAAAATGCTCTCAGGTCAGAACCTTTCTAACACCTGCATCAAGACCAAGCAGCGTCTGCTTCTCAAAGGAGACTGAACAGAGCAGACTGTAGCGATAAGATCAGCTGGCCTTATTGACCCCTTAGCGGTACTACGAAAGGATAGAGCGCTGCTAAAGCCAAGCGCCCAATTCTAGTAGGGGTCTACAATTCGCCCCGAATTTCTTGAATCACACCATCTTTGATCAAAATCTCAACCTGCAGCTTGCGCACCAGGTTATCGCCCACCGATACATTAAAGAAGCTCTCCACTTTGCCCTGGTCGACTTCAGCATCGACGGCTATGGTTTGCACTTCCTGGAGCTGCTGTAGGCTTTGATTTTTTTGCTGGAGTAGCTTGCTTTTGTCCTGATTGAGCTGATTTTGAATACCGCCCATCTGCTGCTGAATGGCTGGACTGCTGGACTGACCTTCGGCCTGTTTTTGTAGCTCAGCTACCATCCGCTGACCCTGCATCTCGAGCTGCTGCAGGCGACCGTCAACCTGGTTGATTTGAGCCTGGAGCTGCTTTTGGGCCTCTTCTTTCCATAGGGGAGTCACAATGGCCTTAATGTTGACTACTCGCTTGAGCAGCAGCGATTGATTGTCATCCATAATCTTTGACGTAATTAAAAGACATCACCACGAACTAAAGACGGCCACAGGGGCTGGGAGGCAGTTTCTCTCAAAGCACTACCCAGGGCGGCGAAGTCTCTACACCACCTACAGCTACGCAAACATCGCGTCAATCATATCGCGATACTGGGCCGTAACCACGGGGCGACGCACTTTTAGAGTCTGGGTAAGCAAGCCGTTCTCAACCGAAAACGGTTCTGTAACGAGCCGAAAAGGGCCAACTCGATCATCGAGGCGGTAGCCGGGACGGTCTTTGACCTCGCGGTTGAGTTCGTTACGAAATAATTTCTGTACCCGATCGTCGTCGAGGGAGACGGCAGTACAGTCGGCAGTAGCCGGGGTGTCGTCTCCGGGGACAGCAATGAAGAGAGATTGGGCTGCTGCCCAGGCCTGCAGCGCCTCTAGGTTGGGGACGATGAGCGCCCCGAGCGATCGCTGGTCCTGTCCCACCAGCATAATTTGATCGATGTACTTGCTGCGGATACAGGCATCTTCGATGGGCTGAGGCTCGATATTTTCACCGTTGGTGAGCACGATGGTATCTTTGGCCCGCCCGGTCAGCACGACGTTGCCGTCGCGACTAATCCAGCCCAGGTCGCCGGTATCGAACCAGCCCTCGGGGTCGATCGCCTTTTGGGTCGCCTCAGGATTGCGGTAGTAGCCCGCCATAATCTGCGGCCCTCGGGCCAGTACTAGCCCCCGGTCGCCCTGAGGGATCTCCTGGCGGGTGTCTAGATCCACAACTTTGACTTCGGTGAAGGGAATGGGTTGCCCCGCCGCCCCGCGCAGGTTCCGCCAGGGCCGACGGGCCGAGAGTACAGGAGCCGTCTCGGTGAGCCCGTAGCCCACTAATAGAGGCACCCCAATGATCTCAAAGAAAATATCGATATGCTGGGCCAGAGAGCCACCGCCGCTAATCAGCTGCTTGACCTCGCCACCCGTGGCCTCGCGCACCTTGCCGTAGACCAGCTTTTTGCCCAGCTGGTGCAGGGGCCAAAGGGCCAGCGCCATTAGCCCTGACCACAGCCGACGCGGGGCTGAGAGTTCGGGTTCGTTGAGCTTCATGTCCTGCCAGCGCCAGAGGTTTTCAACGTAGCGCTGGCTGAGACTAAAGAACGTGAAGATCAGCTTTTGCTTGCCGGAGCTTTGCTCACGAAACTGCTTTTGCGCCCCCTCGTAAATAGATTCCCACAGGCGGGGCACGCCTACCATGTACTGAGGTTTAGTGGCCTTGAGGTCGGCCTTGAGGTGACGAATGCTGCTGTAGGTCTGGGTGCAGCCCCGCGACAGTAAGAAATATTCGGCGGTGCGCTCAAAGCTGTGCCAGGAGGGCAGAATGCCGACAACGCGATCGCCCGGTTCGGGCTGTACCACCGATTCTAGGGTGTTGATCTGGTGCAGCAAGTTGCGGTGGCTGAGCATCACGCCCTTGGGCTGGCCGGTGGTGCCGGAGGTATAGATCAGCGTGGCCAGGTCGTCAGGCCGCACAGAAACAGGGGTGTAGGAGTGCTCTTGCCCTAGCGTCATGAGCTGGCTGAAGTTAAGAATTTTGAGGTGCTCATCCTCCGGGGGCTGCTCGTCAGACAGCAGAACGACCAACGGTATGGGTAGCGCGTCGAGTCGATCGCGCAGCCGCTTCAGCAGGGCCGCTGTTTCTACCACCAGCACCGTGCTCTCGCTGTGCTCTGCAATGTAAAGCAGCTCTTCTTTCTCGGCAGCGGCGCTGCGCACGGCATTCATCCCCCCAGCGGTCATAATGCCCTGGTCAGCAATCAACCAACGGTGGCTGTTGTCAGCGAACAGGGCTACGTGGGTACCTTTTTTGATCCCTAGCGCCTGCAATCCAGCGGCAAAGGTTCGAACAGCTGCCGCTAGCTGTCGGTAGGTTAGGGTAGCAGCGGGCTGACCGTGGGGATCTTGAAGCGCTACGGTATCGCCATGGCGCTCGGCCACTGTTGGCCAAACCTCGTGAATAGCCTGGAGCTGTTGGTAAGACTTATGGCCCTCCAAGTAGGCGCGATCGCGCTGACGGACCTCTTGCAACGCAGTTGTAGATACAGGCATACCGGCCCCCAAAAGATCTAAATTAAAAGGCTTGCGGTTATCCTACCGCAGCATGACCTTAGGCTAGCTCTAGAGCCCGCTGGCTCAACACTGGTCTCGTCCAGATTAGCTGGACTGGGATATCGCCGCTTTTTAAAGAAGGTATTTAGTTCATTGCGAGCAGCTTTTTTGTTTGGCGAAGCAAAATATAAAAGCCGGGACATAAAAGCCGGAAGTTTTTCCCGCTGATCCAGCGGTAACCCTGTTCTGACTTCGCGCCCAATCGGGCTCAATGCGCTATGTTATGCACGACTTGCCCAAATCAGCCCAACTGCCTTGCTGCTCAGCTAGCCCGCCGAGACGCTGCGCTGAACCGGTTGCTACGACAGCTCAAGCGCTGTGGTCTGCGCCCCCGCCTCACCCTTTGGCAGCGGGCTAAAGCCCTCTGGCAAGCGGCCCTGAGCACTGCACAACGGAGGTCACGCTAGTTACTCAGCCGCGCCGAATACAGTCTCATCGTCTTTGCGCCAGGCTGGATCAACTAGACAAATAAACACCAGCGGACCGTCGCCCGTATTGCGAATGTACTGGCGCGCCCGGGGTGGAATATACACGGCGTCTCCCGGCTCTACTGAGCTGACCTCGTCATCGATGTGCATTTGACCCTCACCAGCCAGGATGTAGTACACCTCTGAGGTCGTTAGGGCGTGGGGAGTAGACACCTCTTCCTTCGGCACCACCGCATGAGCCAGACTGTAGCGCAGGGCAATGCTCTGCTTGTCGGGGTGCAGCAGCTCTCGCAGCTGAGTGCCGTCACCGGCTACAAATTCAGGACAATCATTCAGTTTTCGAATCAGCATAGGTACAAGTTACTACACCCACGAGGACAGCTTGGTTTACCAGGCCTTAGCTAGGCTTTAGATGCCACGGCTGAGCTAGGAGTCTCGGCAATTTTCTCAGCCATCATAGTCGTTTTGGGTCTGCTACGCTGACAGCGGGTGCTGGAGGTGTCACCCTGCAACCTGGCTTGAGAAATTTAAGATAAAGTGCTGTAAAGGATGTGTGAACCGTTGGAAGTTCGCTGCCGGAGGTCGTTCAGGGTTGTGCCTCAGGGCCTACACTAGGTCTTGTACGTCGGGGTCACGTGTCAATGACGTAGACTGGCTTAGTGACCGAGACGCCAACCCTGGAGCTTTGGTAGTGCGATCATAGTTCTGGGCTAACAGGTTGCCAACAGGCGGCTCTTACTACGTTGCGACTGGTTTTGGTGTGGTTAAACAGCCAGGCTGACGAAGGTTTTTGGGCAGCATGGAGCAAACACTACTCGGAGGACGGTACCAGATTGTCCGGCGGCTGGGGTCAGGGGGTTTCAGTCGCACTTTTTTGGTTACTGATTTACACTTGCCCAATCATCCTCGCTGCGTGATTAAGCAGCTCAAGGTGCAGGATAAAGACACTGGCACCCTTGACATGGCTCGCCGTCTTTTCGATACCGAGGCGCGGGTGTTATATCAGCTGGGCAATCACCCCCAAATTCCTGCCCTAATGGCTCACTTTGAAGAAGATCAGGAGTTTTACCTCGCCCAGGAATATATAGAAGGTAGCCGTCTCAACCGTCAGGTGGAGGAGGGTAAGCCTTGGTCAGAAACTCGAGTCATTCTGCTGCTGCAAGAAGTGCTAGAAATTCTCTCGTTTGTGCACCGTCAGAATGTTATTCATCGTGATATCAAGCCTTCTAATTTAATTCGACGTCACCGTGACGGCAAGCTGGTGCTTATCGATTTTGGGGCCGTCAAGCAGGTAACCTCGTCGCCTCTGCTCGACGCCGAAACCGGAGCCACCAATATCACTGTGGCGATTGGTACCCACGGCTACATGCCCAACGAGCAGTATGCAGGCAAACCACGCTTCAGCAGCGATGTGTACGCTGTTGGGATATTGGGTATTCGGGCGCTAACAGGCCTGCCCCCCCAAAAGCTAGAGGAAGATCCGGTAACCAGCGAGCTTGACTGGCTCCGACATGCCCCAGCGGTGTCGTCTTCCCTGGCAACAGTGCTCGATAGAATGGTGCGCTACGATTTTCGCGATCGCTACCCAACGGCCCAGGAAGCGCTAGCGGCGCTGCAAAACCTGCCCAATCCACTGCACGGTATGGTAGGCGCTCAAATATATCAGACCTGGATGAGAGGAGCTAATGGCCAAAGCCCAGCCTTTTCTGGAGCTGATGGCGATACCGCCAACAGCCTGACGGAAACTTCAGAGCCTACGGCCTTTGCTGATGACCAAGACCCCACCTCTCTATTCCCAGTAGATTCGACCTACAGCAACGGCAGTGAGATTAAGCCGCCGCCTACCACCAATTCTGAAGATGCAGGCCTCCAGTTCTACCCTCACCGCCGATCGCTAGCTTTGGTTGGCCTACTGGGAGCCTTGGGCCTTGGCCTAGTCCTTTGGCGCAGTGGCCTGACTGTTGCCCTCGAGCTCAACGGAGCAGGGGCAGCCGTTCCCTTTCAATCGATAGCAATGCCGCTGTTGACGACTGACCTGGGGCGACTGCTGCCCCCTGAAGAGAAGGCCGTTTACCTGACTCGCCAGGGCGATCGCCTGCTGCGCCAGGGCCGCTACCCCGATGCCCTGGCGATCTACGACGAAGCTGTAGAAAACCAGTCCGACTACGCGTCCGCCTACCTGGGACGGTGCAAAACACTGATTGCCCTGAAGCGGCCGCTTGAGGCCATTGCCGCCTGCGACGACGCCCTAGCCTATAGCGCCTATTATCCTGAGGCCGTGCGCAGTAAGGGTAATGCCCAAGAGCAGCAGGGTAAACTACTGGCTGCTTTGGCTTTGTACGAAAGCACTAATCGCCTAATGCCCGCTATGTTTGAAGCCTGGCTCGATCGGGGCCGGGTGCTGCAAAAGCTGGGTCGCTCGGCAGAGGCGATCGCCGCTATTGATCAAGCCATTGCCCGCAACCGCGAGTCGCCAGAGGCTTGGACCGTTCGCGGTGAGGCGACCTGGACCTTGAAACGCTACGACCAGGCTATTATCGCCTTAGAGAAGGCTCTACAGCTTGATCCTGACTACAGCCCGGCTCAGCAACTGCGTCAGCAGGCTCGCCAGACCTTAGGGCGGTAGAAAGAGGATGAGTGGGTGGGCCGGCGCAGAGATTAATGACTCAACACGTCAATGATAATCTGGGTCTTCAAAAATGACTCAACCCGACTACCCTCCTGGGTGCTGCCGTAAATAGGCAGTGTTTGTGCCGGAAAGGGACTGGCTGCTAGCGCAACATGTCGATCGCTAACCGCTAGTCCGTGGGTAGGATCAAAGCCTCGCCAGCCGCCACCGGGTACGTATGCTTCTGCCCAGGCGTGCAGGTCGCGATCGCCTGCCGCAGGGTCACCCTCCTCGTAGCCGCTGACGAAGCGAGCTGCTACCCCTACTGCCTGACAAGCTTCTATAAACAACACCGCAAAGTCGCGACAGCTGCCCAGCTTATTGTTTAGGGTAATGCCCCCCGGCCAGGGATGTCCGGTGGCTCGGGTTGCATAGCTACAAGTTTCGTAGATATCGGACGCCAGGGTGGTTAAGAACAGCCCTGTGCTGCCGTCTACGCGGTGGGCGATCGCCTGGGCTAGGTCGACAACGCTCGCCGCGATCGGCCCGTGCGGGCTGAGGTAGGGCATTAGCCTAGTCCGTAAGGTTGTTGGATAATCTAGCGGCAGGCCACTGGCCCAGGATTCGGCTAGGTAATCAAAGGGGTTTGAGCGATAGGTCTCGACCTCGGCAGTCGTGACGAGGGTAAGCTGCTCGATTGGGGCTGGCTCGAACCAAAGTTCCAGAGTCGTATTGCCGTCGAGATCGACGATCGCTGTTCGCTGGCTAGGGCTAGGGCTTACCTCTAGATCAAAGCTCAGCAGCCGTTGACCGCCATCACTGCGGGGATGCAGACGCAGACTGTGATGGCGGAGGGTAACTAGCTGCTGATAGCGATATTGAGTAGAGTGGCAAATTTTGTAGCGCATAGGGGCAGAAATCTGAGAAGGAGCAGTGCCGTTAGACAACCTGGAGTAGACAGCCTGAGGTAGACCCTAAGTCAAAGCGTTCTAGGAGAAACCAAATTAAACCTCATCTAGGTTCAGATGTAGAGTTTCGACAGCAAGATAACCAAAGCTGTCAGGCGGACTTTGCACAACCTTATCCGAACTTGAACGTCAAGGGCTGTTTACCAGAAAACTATAGATTCTGCTCTTGACTTGGTATAGAAGAACTTGCGGCAAGACTCCCGGCACTAATTTAGACTTAATATAAGCAGGAAGGCGCAGTTAAAGATAAAACCTGCATAGAAGGGCAAAGCCTGCGCGCCCATCGCCCTGATCATGGGCAAAGGGCAAAGCCCGTGCCCATCCTATATTTAGTCACGATTACCTACTTAGCAGGGCTCAAAAATGCTTTACCCTAGTCCTCTATACTCAAGTGATAGTCCTCTATCGAAGCTGCTAGGCCTCCGCCTAGCCCTTTGAAGCCCTGCTGTCTATTGCTTGAGAAGAGTCTTGAGATAAATTCTCTGCCGTATTTCTTGATGGTTTATTTGGCAAAGAACCTGAAATCCCTTGCCTTCGGCCTGCTTTTTTGATGATCCCCAACTCTTTAGTAGGGCCTGCCACTCCAAGAACTAGTTAGCTAAATTCTAGCTCTACAGCGTTTGACTGACAAAATAATGCACCGCTTCTACTCTGTCTAGAGAGACGAAAGACTAGTGATTTTACTGAGGCCTCTCTACCCAAAGACGGGGATCGCCTATTCTCAGCAACCCCAAAGTTAAGCATTCATAAAATAAGGTTGCACCTCCTATAAAATGACGTAATAATAGGACTATAGAGAAAGTAGTGTTTTGATCTGAAACTCCATCAAAACTTCTCGTAGTGACATAAGCCATTGCGAGATTCTTTTTGACTGAAATGGTTCACAGATAGCACTTCTGATTTATTCAATTCAAGCGCTGCCGGGAGTCATAGAATGATTGGCCAATTTCAACATGTTCACTGCCCAAACTGCGGGCGTCTAGCCGAGAGGCATCACATCGAGCCTGACCAATTGGTGCGTACCCAATGTGCAGCCTGTGACTACTTAATGATTACCTGCGCTTGTACTGGCAAAGTTATTGAAGCTTATGCGCCAGGATTGTTTGCTGCTTCAGTCTGCTAACGGCTGCGCTGGAGTCCCGTGAGATTGTGACGGTACAGGTTGTCTTGCTGACCGGGCCGACTGGGAATCTTCGTCCTTTAGGTCGAAGAGGATGTCAATGAGCCAAAATTTCCAACTTGAGCGTCCCCGACTGGCCACTGCGGCAATATCGGGGACGTTTGCGTTGAAGCTGTTTGCAGTGTCTCAACGCTCAGCTCTCCTAGCGCTGGTCGGCTTGGTATAGTCAAGACCAGCCCTAGGGCACAGTACGGTTTGCTTCGGAGCAGGTTTAAACATGGATCTCATTCTTCGTGGATGCCAACTCCCTGAGGGTAAACAGGTCGATATTGGTATCTCTCATGGCGCTATTGGGGCTATTGAACACCATTTAGAAGCTCCAGCAGCTCAGGAAATTGTTGTTGACGGGAAGCTGGTCAGCCCTCCTTTTGTAGACTCGCATGTTCACCTAGATTCGGCCCTCACTGCTGGTCAGCCCCGATACAACCAAAGCGGCACTCTGTTTGAGGGCATTGAAATTTGGCGCGATCGCAAGCAGACCCTTACCCTAGAAGACGTAAAAGCGCGGGCGATCGCCACCCTTAAGCTTCAGGCTCAGCAGGGGGCATTGTTTGTCCGCACCCATGCCGACGTTAGCGAAGCCAACCTGATAGCCCTAAACGCCTTGTTAGAGGTGCGCGAGACCGTGAAAGACTGGATTACGGTGCAGGTGGCAGCTTTTCCCCAGGACGGCCTCTACGGCAGCCCCGCCAACCTGGAGCTGATGGAAGAAGCCCTTAGGCTAGGGGCTGACGCCGTAGGCGGTATTCCCCACTACGAAATGACCCGCGAGGACGGTGTGCAGTCAGTACACCGCATTTTTGATTTAGCCCAGCGCTACGATCGCCTGATCGACATTCACTGCGACGAAATTGATGACGACCAGTCGCGCTTTTTGGAAGTAGTCGCCGCCTGCGCCGTGCGGTCGGGCTTGGGCAGCCGGGTCACCGCTAGCCATACGACGGCCTTTGGCTCCTACAACAACGCCTACGCCTTAAAACTTATGGGACTGCTGGCTCGCTCCAACATTAACTTCGTGGCCAATCCACTAATCAACATTACGCTCCAGGGCCGCACTGATACCTACCCCAAGCGGCGTGGCGTTACCCGCGTCAAAGAGCTTTGGCAGCAGGGCCTCAACGTCAGCCTCGGCTACGACTGTATCCAAGACCCCTGGTACAGCCTTGGCGATGGCAACATGCTGAGGGCAGCCTCCATGGCGGTTCACGTATGCCAAATGACTGGTCAAGACGAAATCTCCGCCTGCTACAGCATGATTACCACCAACGGAGCCAAAACTCTGGCTGTGGAGGATGACTACGGTTTAGAAGTCGGCAAACCCGCCAATCTAATCGTGCTCGACGCCACCAGTCCCTCCGACGCCATCGGCCGAACTGCTGCGGTAACCCACGTTTTCTCAAAAGGCAAACTGCTGGTGCAGACTAAGCCAGCAGAGGTTTGTTGGCATGATGAGAGGTAAGTATAGTAGTGGTGAGCGTAGTTATAGCCATTTAATATGTCTTATAAAACACAAAAATACTTGACGTTACGGAGCTTAGC
>JBARUP010000532.1:0-5455 GCA_049645805.1 Nodosilinea sp. | reverse complement strand
CCTGGAAGCCCTTTCGCCCTAGCGTTGACATCTATCGTCTCTACCCACCAGAACCCGACGGGGCCGCTGCCGCCCTGCTGCGCTACCAGCCCGGAGCCAGCATTCCTCACCATTGCCACACCGGCTTTGAGCACATTTTAGTGCTGTCAGGCTCCCAAACCGACGCCAACGGCACCTACGCCGCCGGTACCCTCGTCGTCAACCCGCCAGGCACTCGCCACACCGTCAGCAGCACCGACGGCTGCATCGTCCTGGCCATTTGGGCTAAACCTGTCCAAATTGAGGAATAGGTCAGAGGAGCCCGAGACAACCTAACCGACCCGCCGTAGGGGCTTAGCAGTGCTAACCCCTACCCATTCATTTTTATTGCCATCCACTTCTATATTCCATCTAACCATCATGTCCCTCCCCGCTAAGCCTTACCCCTACCCCCTACCCGCCACTGGTTTGGCCCTGATCATTATCGACATGCAGCGCGACTTCATCGAGCCCGGTGGCTTTGGCGAGATCCTCGGTAACGATGTCAGCCTGCTGCGATCGATTATTCCAAACGTTGAGGCCCTGCAGGCGGCCTTTCGGCGCTACGAGCTGCCGATTTTTCAAACTGTGGAAGGGCACCAGCCCGATTTGTCGGACTGCCCGCCCTCGAAGCGCGATCGTGGCTCTAGCCCATTCAAAATAGGCGATCGCGGCCCCATGGGACGCATTTTGGTGCTGGGTGAACCGGGCAACGGCATTATTCCGGAGCTTGCGCCTCTGCCTGCTGAAGTCGTCATTTCTAAACCAGGCAAAGGGGCCTTTTACGCCACCGAGCTAGAGACTCACCTCAAGAGCCAGGGCATTACCCACCTAATTATTGCTGGCGTCACGACCGAAGTCTGCGTGCAAACTACCATGCGCGAGGCCAACGATCGCGGCTATGAATGCCTGCTAGTCGAAGACGCCACCGAAAGCTACTTTCCAGAATTCAAGCGGGCTACGCTAGAGATGGTGCGGGCCCAGGGCGGCATTGTGGGGTGGACAAGCGCTACTGAACCACTGCTAAACGCTTTGGCTATTCAGCACGAGGTACCTGCGGTACGCTAACGTTCCTGACTACTGATACAAAAATAGACGCTTAGCGGCGCGAGTAAAGGCAACGTAGCAGAGCTGGTTGCGCTCGACTACGTTGCGGTTAGCAGTCATTGAGGGCACATCCACAAACACATCTTGAAAGGTTGATCCCTGGCTCTTGTGGATCGTGAGGCTGTAGGCGTAGTCAACGATGTGGAAGCGCTGCTGCAAGTCCCAAAATTCCATCCAGCTCTTTTCTTTAGCTAACCCGTCGAGCTTGGCCTTAAACTCGCCCTGCCCCGACTCGTGCAGCACCCGCAGGGTTTTGTGGTCGCCGGTTTCGGTCTCAACTTCAAGGATCCACAGGGGCCACTCGCCCTCGCGCCCCCGAGCCGTGTGCAGCACTTCGCACTCGGCAGAAGTGGGCAGCACAATCGCCTCGTCTTCGAGGCAGGGGGTAACGGCGATCAGTCGCTCGCCGGGCACAAACCGCAGCGCGTTGGGGCCGTAGACGGCTGTGCGAATCAGCTGGTTAAGCTGGGCTACGCGGCGGTTGGTGTAGGCTAGCGCCCTAACCTGGTCAGGGTTTTGCTGGTAGGCAGGGCTGGTAAACGCGCGGATCAGCAGATCGTGCCAGGCGGGTCGAGGCAGCACAAAGCAGCCCTCGGTGTTATTGGCGTTGGTGTCGCTGGCGAAATGGGGCAGGCGATCGCGCTCTAGGTTCCGCCGCACGTCTTCGGCTACAACAGCGATCGCGCCGCCGTAGCGCACCACCTCGGTAAGCTGCGATTTGTGGACAATCTGCCGAAAGCAGGCTGACTCGGGTTCGTTTACCGGCGGCAGCTGGGCTGAATCGCCTACGAACAAAATCTGGGTGCTTCGGTACAGGTTCGATACGGCATTTACCAGCAGGTCCCAAAGCTCCTGGTTGACCATCGAGCACTCGTCGACAATCACCAGCCGGTAGCGATCGATCTGGCTGGCCTGCTGGCGATCGATCACAAACATCTGGTTGCCGTCGTCTTCGTTGATCACCGGACGCAGGCCCAGCAGCTTGCAGCAGGTCATGGCGTCGATATCGAGCCGCCACCGAGCTGCCATAGTGCTGAGCACCTTGGTTGCTTTGTTGCTAAAAGCGCTAAGCACAATCGGGCGGTCGTCACCGCGATCGCGCAGCCCGCTAATAAACGCCTGTAGCAGGGTCGTTTTGCCCGTGCCCGCGTAGCCTGTCAGCAGGTAAAGCTTCTCAGTTCCCCGCACAAAGTCATCGAGGGCGGCTAGCGCGGTCTGCTGTTCGGCGGTGAGGGCTACCGAGCTAGTAACGGTATTTGTGGATGAGGGCTGCGGTAGGGCCATAGGCGCGGAACAGATGTTCTATTCCAGAGTAGCCTGATTCCTCTGCGCCGTTAGCAAGGGGACGCATTGGGTTAGCGATCACCCCGTGCGTCCCGACAGCTTCTACCTCTTTGAGCTAACCGCTTCTTTCGCTAAGCTCCGCAGACTAAGGACAGTTGGTTGGCGTAATGTTGCTGCCCACTCCGTTAGCCCCCGTGCGAGCAATCCAGCGGTTGGTGCCGTCGGATATACGCACCTGCATCCAGCGGCGACGGTCACCACTAGAAATTTGCTGCGTTGGTGGGTTGGTGCTGGCGCGAACCAGGTTATTGACGCTATAGCCTGCTACCACAGGGTATCCGGTCGAAGGCCCAGACCGCACTGCCAGAGATTGATCTGCCCTGAAGCAGGCATCCGCTGTAGGCGGCAGAGTACAGGGGCCAAGGTTGGCCGCGTTGAGCCAGCCTACGGGCTGCACTGGTGATAAACTGCCGCTGCGTAAGAACACCTGGGCTCGTCCCTGGGTCACGGCTCCGGTTAAAGTTACCTGCGTACCTGCTGGCAGCGTACCAATTCGATTAGCAATAGGCCCTAGCGCAGAGTTATCAAAGATCTGATCGGCTTGGTTGAGCTGTCGACAGCCGCGAATTAGGGCTGTGTTCTCAGTTAGGGGTCGGGTGTTTTGGGCTAGGGCAGGAGGCATCACCGCTGTACTAGCTGAAATAAGAGCGATCGCTCCAAACGAAAGATTTTGCAGCATTCTCGATGACATAGGTGCTCCTAAGTGCTAGCTGAGGATTTCAGAGGTAATTTCGCCATTACCGCCAGTATCCTACCATTGCCAAAATTAGCTTCAGCCACGGCTGTAACGAAGCTTACAGAAGCAATCAATCGGTACTAGGTCGTTTACCTAGGCCAAATAACAGTTCGCGAGAAATCTAGCGGTATTACGGGCAGAGGTGTTTAGCAGAGGTATTTAAATGCGCTGGCACAGCAGGTAGGCTAGAACGGCAATCGCGGCTAATCAGGCTTTGTAAAACTTTCAGTACTTCTTGACGTTAAATTAGGAAGACGCAGATGACGCACTTTCCAGAGCAGCTTCAGTTCCTGCCAAGATTTGATGGTCCCTTCGACGCGTTCAAGCTAGAAGCCAAAGAGTGCGACGTTCTGTTTGCGTCCTATCTAGAAGGCACAGCTATTCCACCGCACGCCCACGAAACAGACAATGTGGGCGTAATCACCCAGGGTGAGCTAATACTCACCATAGACGGTCAAGAAACACGGTACGGAGTCGGAGACTGGTACCAGGTACCGGCTCAGACCCTGCACTCAGCCCGTTTTGATGAAGCAACCTCTGAAATTGAGTTTTGGTTCTATTCGAAGTAGCGCAGCCCAAAGACTCTGATGAACCGGCTGTACTAGCAGAGATATGAAGCACCTCGGTGACCAGAGACAACACGGTGGCATAGACCCTATAGCTAACTTCTAGCGAGGCTAAACTTCCAGTTCCTGGCCGGTGCCGCAGCGGCGGCAGTAGGGCAGATACCTGTAGGTAGTCTGGTGGCAATGGTGGCACTCTACGTTTTGATGGTAGCCACAGTGGGGGCAGTGAGCATCGCCCCGGTGCAGCTTCTTGGCGCAGCGAATACACTTCTGGTTTTGTACTCGCCCGGCAACCTGAAGTCGGGGGTTAAGCACCACTTTCTGAAAGAACTTGATCATGCCGTAGCCCACTAGGGGCACCAGCAAGATATAGAAATAGTTGATCAAAAACAGCAGGCCCCCAAACAGCGGCACAATCACCTGCGCCAGCCAGCCAAACAGCGCCCCAAACTGAAGCGTCTCAAACAGCTTTACGACTAGGGGAATGCAGAAAATGACCAGCAGGTGCCAGCTCTGTAATGCAACTAGACCATAGTCCCGTCGCTCGGCGGTTCGATAAGCCGCCCAGGCTAGTCCCGCTAGGGGTAGCAAAAACAAGCTCTGAAACAGCAGCTGCACCGTGGGGTACCAAAAGGAGGCCTGCTGAAGTCCACGATCTAAGGGCTGGAATTGTCCGTCGTTACTCAGTAAGTTGAGAAACTGCTGACTGGTCGGAGTTTGGGTGAGCTGAGTTTGCAGGGTGCTCTGCTGCTGCCGCAGCTGGCTGAGGCTGGCGTCGTTGCGCTCTAGGGTGGCGCGGGCCTGAGCGGCTTCGACTCGGTTAATGGATTGGTCCTGGGGCTGTCCGGCAATCTGCTCTAGCAGGGTTGAGTCGTACTGGCTGCGAATAGTCTGGTTTTCTTGCTCTAGGGTCGCAATGCTGCTTTGCACCTGGTCGAGGTCGTCAAGAAGCTGACGATTTTCGCTGGTGTTGAGGCCATCGGCGGTAGCCGCGTAATCAAGGCATAGAGGAGACACTTGGCCCAGGTGGCCTGCTGCCGCGCGGCGATAGTCGGCGGCCCAGCTAAACTCTGGCTCGTCACGAAATCGCATGACGGCGCGGAGGCTATCATAGCCGCGATTGTCCTGACTGTTACGGTAGCTTGCCCAAGGATTGTGGCAAGGATAGGCCTGATTGGGACTCAGGGGCCAGCGACCAATATCGTCGAGGCCGCTAAACACGTTGAATAGAACGAACAGGTCAATCAGAATAATGACCGCTAGGCTAGCCCGGTTGACGGGCTCATTGTTGACAGTGCGAGCCTGCCTAAAAAAACGAAGCAGCCGCCGTCGAACACGGGTAAACATAGCTCTGACTCCAAAGGCGTTGTGCTACAGACTGTAGCCTTGGCCCTAAGCAATACCCGGCTCCTTTGGTCAGTTTTCATTTCTGGCCCGATGGCTGCCTTTCTCTCGATTGAGAACGGTCGACTCGCACAGGGGCAAACACCGTTTGCCCTACCAACCCGAGGGCAACTAAATAAGATTCACGACTGGTCGTGTAGAGCTTGATCCAAATCAGCAATCAAATCATCGACCTGCTCTAAGCCAATTGAGAGGCGCAGCAGGTTGGGTGCTGTTTGGGTGCCTTTTTCAATTGAGGCGCGGTGCTCTAGGGTGCTGTGGGGGCTGCCAAAGCTGGTGG
>JBARUP010000531.1:0-2318 GCA_049645805.1 Nodosilinea sp. | reverse complement strand
AACCCAGTCGGTGTTTGTAGCCTACGGACGCAGCGCCGAGCTGATTCCCTACTTTGTGGGCCGCAGCTGGCCCGCGACTCTCCAAGCCAACTGGATTTACGCCCTGCCGCTGGCGTTAGTAGTGCTGGGGCTGCTGACCACCGCCAAAACCCTGGGACAATTTGCTGAGGGCTACTGGCTAGGGCTGCTTACCCTCACCCCGATCGTGCACTTCTGGTACTTCACCTGGATGGTACCCTTTGCGGTACCCAGCCAAAACTGGGGGGTGCGGCTGGTCAGCCTGTCGGCTTTTGTATACTTTGTGCTGCCTTCGCGCCTGCCCGACTGGCGGCTCACCCTGGCAGAACGGCTGCTGCTGTGGCTACCCCTACTCGTGGGCTGGCTGGCCAATCAAATTTTCAGGAAAAACTCAGCATCAGGTTGGGAAAAGCCCAGAGAAATGCTGGATAACTAGCGGTAGAGGTCTGTTGGAGAGGCTCTACTCTCAGATTCGCAGCTCTATTGTAGCCCCAACCCCGGATCGCCCTATGCTGAAACCCCTACCCCTTGTGCTTATAGCCGCGATCGCCGTGGCTCCGGCCTGCGCGCCATCCCGGCCCCTGGCTCAAAGCCAGCCTCAGGCCTCTAGCTCGGCTGAGACCGCAGCCCCCCTCGACTACGGCAGCTACGCTACCCTTTTACAGACCTACGTTGACCCCAGTGGGCTGGTTGACTACACCGCACTTCAGACTAGCCGAGACGCCCTCGACGCGTTTGTTGCCGAGCTTGGCGCTGTATCTGCTGCCGCCTACGACGGCTGGAGCGACGACGACAAAATAGCGTTTTTGATCAACGCCTACAACGCCATCACCCTGCAATCCATTGTTGACCAGCAGCCGCTCAAGTCGAGCATCCGCGATATCCTCGGCGTGTGGAAACTCAAGCAGCACCAGGTGCTGGGTCAGGGACTCACCCTCGACGCCATTGAACACGATATTTTGCGCCAGGACTTTGCTGAACCCCGCATTCACGCCGCCCTAGTGTGTGCCGCGATTAGCTGCCCGCCCCTGCGCCAGGAGCCTTTCACGGGCGATCGCCTCGACCAGCAGCTCGACGACCAAACCCAGCGCTGGCTCAATAGTCCCCACGGCGTTGCCGTCGATCGCGGCGAAAACCAGGTCGCCATTTCCTCGATCTTTGACTGGTTTGGCGAAGACTGGCAGGCCGCCTACACTGCCCCAGACCAGTTTACCGGCAGCCCAAAAGAGCGCGCCGCGCTGAACTTTATTAGCATCTATCTAAGCCCCGCCGATCGCGACTACCTGGCCCGCGGCGATTATACCCTGAGCTACCTCACCTACAACTGGGCGCTGAATCAGCAGTAGGCTAGCTCTTGCCCCGGCTCTACTTAACCAACAGGTTGAGCTGATAATTGATTTGTCCTGTACCAGCGGCCTGCTGCTGCACCATGGTCTTAGGTCCGCTAAAGGCGATCGCCACCGCTGCTGCGGCAGGCTCACGGCTTCCCACAATCGCGACCTGAGTGACGGTCTCGTTCAGATAGGGGCTGACGTCGAGATGTTTTGAACTGCTGTTCAGGGGTATTCGCGCGTGGCCGTCAATCTCGATATAGCCTTTGAGGGTAGCCCCATCAGGTACGCTCACCGACAGCAGGTAGGGCTCACCTAAACTGGCACGCTCTAGGGTAATGGTGTCAGTTTGCCGCTGGTAAGACTCCATCACATCAGTAGCGCTAGCCTTTGCCAAAGCGCTACTGAGGGTCTCATAGGTGAGCCCAAAAGACTGATTGCTGTAGGCCGAAGACGGTCCTACCGCTGTCGTAACCGCAACTAGGGCAAGTAGGGCAACTCCAAGGGCTGACGGATGTTTCATGACCATGATATTTCCAGGAAAAGGAACGCTCACACCAGGGCCAGGCTTGAGTCGAGTTAGCGTGGGGCTGTTGCCGGAGCTACCCATCGCTGGCCAAGCCTATAGGACAACATTCCAGTCTCACAAGTTCCCTCCTTGGACAGAGGCAGTTTTTGCGAGTGATGGGTGAGTTTTAGGCGTTTTTATACCTCACCTCGCTCTTAGCACAGCGCATTGTCAACGATAGCGTTTGGCCAGCTTGGCCATCGGCTGAAACAAAAATGCGGGCATAGCTAAAGCCAGCAGTGACGAAAACTGAAACTTGCCTCTGGCTATGCAGGCCAGCAACGCCCGGCGATGGCGACGAGTTTCCTCTGGCCAGTTCATCCATTTGCTGCCCAGCAGCAGCAGCTCGCTGGCTCGGTACTCCAAGTCGTTTTGACAGTAAACGTCGAAGTGCTTTTGGG
>JBARUP010000530.1:0-22664 GCA_049645805.1 Nodosilinea sp. | reverse complement strand
TCACACAGGCTTTCGAAGCCACGATGCAGGCTGCCGCAGCTTTCTATATCAACCCGCCTCTGGAGCGTCGGCTGCGGAGGTCGTCTACCGAAAAGGCCCCGGAATTCTTGAGGAATTCCGGGGCCTTGGCTTAAGGAGATACCCAGTGCTTAGGTGCCCACAGTCCAAGAGTTGATGTAGATCTCTTGCTCAGGGGTAAGGCTGTCAACCTCAATGCCCATAGCTACTAGCTTTAGCCGAGCAATTTCTTTATCCACCGCTTCGGGGATAGAGTGCAGGCCAGGAGCTAGAGAATCTCGATTTGTCACCAGGTGCTCGCAGGCTAAGGCCTGGTTGGCAAAGCTCATGTCCATAACGGCGCTGGGGTGACCTTCGGCTGCGGCCAGATTAACCAAGCGACCTTCGCCCAGGACAATAATCGACTTGCCGCTAGGCATCTGATACTGCTGGGTAAAGTTACGCACCTGCTTAACCTCAGAGGCAGTAGCCCCGAGCGACTCTAGATCGATTTCGATGTCGAAGTGGCCAGAGTTGCACACCATAGCGCCATCTTTCATGACTTCAAAGTGCTCTGGGCGGATGACGTGCTTGTTGCCGGTTACGGTTATAAACAGGTCGCCCTCAGCCGCTGCCTTGGCCATGGGCATGACGCGGAAACCATCCATCACCGCCTCGATCGCCCGGATCGGGTCAATCTCAGTGACAATGACGTTAGCGCCCATGCCTCGGGCGCGCATGGCGGTGCCTTTACCGCACCAGCCGTAGCCTGCTACGACAATGGTTTTACCGGCCAGCAGCACGTTGGTCGCGCGGATGATGCCGTCTAGGGTCGATTGCCCAGTACCGTAGCGATTGTCGAAGAAGTGTTTGGTGTCGGCGTCGTTCACGTTCATCGCCGGGAAGCTGAGCACCCCGTCGTTAAACATAGCCTTGAGCCGCACGATACCGGTGGTGGTCTCTTCAGTGGTGCCGATGATCTCAGACAGCTGGTCCTGACGGTTTTGCACAATGGTAGCGACTACGTCGCTACCGTCATCGATGATGATGTTGGGACGATGGTCGAGGGCGATTTCGACGTGGCGGCGGTAGGTGGCGCTGTCTTCGCCCCTAAAGGCAAACACCGGAATACCGTAGTCGGCTACCAGACTGGCGGCGACATCGTCTTGGGTCGAAAGGGGGTTGCTGGCGATTAGGACTGCGTCGGCACCGCCGTTCTTGAGCGCGATCGCCAGGTGGGCTGTTTCGGTAGTGACGTGGCAGCAGGCCGAAATTCGAATGCCAGCCAGGGGCTTTTCTTCACTAAAGCGGTCTTGAATCTGACGCAGCACGGGCATCTCGCGCCCGGCCCACTCGATCCGCTGCTTGCCCTGGGTGGCCAGAGAAATATCTTTAACGTCGTACTTAAACTGAAGAGTTGTGGTCATAGCGAGGGTATCAACCGTGATGAATCGTTTCTATTTTCTGTGCCGTTGTCAGCCTTAGCTTAACGGAAATCTATGCAGGGTACTGCCCCGAGCGCACCTCCCCACAGAACTGCTGGGCCGCCTCAATGGCCTGCTGTCTGAGGTTAGCGTAGACCTTGGCAAAGGGCGGCTGCCAGGCCGAAAGGCCTAGCACATCGGCGGTGACCAGCACCTGGCCGTCGCAGTGCGCCCCCGCCCCAATGCCGATCGTAGGAATGCCGATTGCCTTGGTAATATTACGAGCTAGCTCATCGGGAATATGCTCAAGCACAATAGAGAATGCCCCGGCCTGCTCCAGAGCACGGGCCTCGGCGAGAATGCGTTTTCCCTCGGCCTCGGTTTTGCCCTGCTTGCGAAAGCCGCCAAACTGGTTCACTGACTGCGGCGTCAGGCCCACATGGCCCATCACGGGAATACCCCACTGCACGAGGCGGCGCACGGTTTCAACCACCGCTTCGTGGCCGCCCTCCAGCTTTACCGCCTGGGCACCGGCCTCTTTCAGCATTTGTCCAGCGGCGCGAATAGCATCTTCCATGCTGGCCTGGTAGCTGAGAAAGGGTAGATCAACCACCAGCAGCGCGTTCTTGACCCCCCGGCGCACGGCCTTGGCGCAGATCAGCATGTCCTCCAGCGTCAGGGGCAGGGTGGTGTCGTAGCCCAGGGCTACCATGGCCAGTGAGTCACCCACCATCACAATGTCGGCTCCGGCCTGGTCTACAATTTGGCCTGACATAACATCCCAGGCGGTGAGTACCGCAATGGGCTGAGTCGGCTTGCCCGTTTGCTTCCACCGCAAGATTTGGTTGACGCTAGTAGCCATGGACTGCTCCTGCAAAGGGGTATGGTTGCCAGAATAGCAAACCTCCACTGCCTAAACGTCGCCGGGGCTTATCCTTAAGGAGAGAGTGTGGGGTTAGATTCTGTAGCCCGCTTGATGGGCAGTCTCCTGAGCGGGTCAGAGGCCACCGGCTTATCTAAAGCTAAGCAACATTTCGTCGCAGGTTTCTACTCAGCTAGGCGATTCGGCTATCCCTCCAATACCCGGCCCCACAAGTCGCTAGAATCAGATGAACCAGTATTCAGTGGCTTATCACGATGATCCCAACCGTTATTGAGCAATCCGGGCGTGGCGAGCGCGCGTTTGACATTTACTCCCGGCTGCTGCGGGAGCGCATTATTTTTCTTGGGCAAGAAGTCACCGCTGACTCGGCCAACCTGATTGTGGCCCAAATGCTGTTTCTTGAAGCTGAAGATCCCGAGAAAGACATTTACCTGTACATCAACTCTCCCGGCGGCTCGGTGAGCGCAGGCTTGGGTATATACGACACCATGAACCACATTGGTCCCCAGGTCTGCACCATTTGCGTTGGTTTGGCGGCCAGCATGGGTGCATTCTTGCTGACGGCGGGCGAAAAGGGCAAGCGCATGAGCCTGCCTAACTCACGAATTATGATTCACCAGCCCTTGGGCGGTGCTCAGGGGCAGGCTACCGATATTGAGATTCAGGCCAAAGAAATTCTGTATCTCAAGAAACAGCTCAACGAAGCCCTGGCCAGCAACACCGGCAAGTCCCTAGAGAAAATTGCCGAAGATACCGAGCGAGACTTCTTTATGAGCCCCCAGGAGGCTGTAGAGTATGGCCTGATTGACCAGGTCATCGATCGCACCTCTGTCGGCAGTCGCCCCCTGACAGTGATGTAGACCAGTGATGTAGACTACATCTGCTGACTCACCCCAGATCTAGTCTGGGGCAGACTGGGTTTCGAGGTAGAGCAAAAACTCTAGCAGTTCGTCGTCGGTGAGGTCGTGGCGCGATCGCTTGCCGTAGGTTTTTTCTAAAAACTCGCGGCCCTTGTTGACGTCCCAGCCCAGCCGCTGAAGCTCGACATCGGTTTGGGCAATAATATCCGATAGGTCAATGGAACCGGTCGAGCCGGTGCCCAGGTCGATGAATTCACTAGCCGGTTCATTAGGGGCAGCTACTGCGAGCGAATTCACCGGTGTGTTCATAGATATACCGCTAGAGGCTCCTTCATCGACTGCGTCTACCGGAGGCAGAGGTAGCGTAGTTAAGGTGGCCGAAGATGCGGCGGTAGGTGTCTCCGGCGCTGCCAACTGGGCTAGGACAGGCAGGGCGATCGGCTCAGCACGGGTAGCGATGGTCACTGACTCTTCTGCGGGGGGTAACGCACCGTTGTCGGGGTCAAACAGAACCAGAGGCGGGGCGACAGCGGAGTTAGTGGCGGGCTGTAGGTCGCCGGAGTCAGCGACGCTGGCGGACGCAGCAGCCGGAAAGCTTAGACGTTCTAAGGCCCGGCTAGTAGCTGTATCTTCCGCTGCTTCGATAGCAGAGTTGGCCCCTAAACTGCTGGCTAGAGTGACCCCGTCGACGCTGACGCAGACCCGCACTACGTACAGCCCGTCGTGAGTCGTCAGCAGCTCTGAAGTGACGCTGCCCTGGGGGTACCTTTCTCGAAATTGGCTCAGCAGCGAACTTAGCACTCCGGGCATCTCTCTTTTAGGTGGATGGTAACCGTACTATTCTAAGGAAGTGGGGCACGTTAGACTAAATTCATTGTGCTGATGCTCGCAGGCGGGAACCTCCTGCTTAGACAGTTTGCGATCGCGGCCAGGCAAGCTTTGTGCCTCTCCCCTAAACCTTTACTTTTGCTGCCCTAGGCAGCTGACCTGAGCTAATGCTAGACCGTCTGCTGGAGATTTCTACCAACTTTGGGGTTGATACCCTGCTGCTGCTGCCAGTGCTGATTGCTCTAGAGGCGGTGCTGTCGGCAGATAACGCGATCGCCCTGGCCGCGATCGCCCAGGGGCTAGACGGTGAAACGATGCAGCGCCGGGCCTTAAACTTTGGGCTGCTGATCGCATTTATTCTTCGGGTCGGGCTGATTTTAACAGCGGGCTGGGTGCTGCAGTTTTGGCAGTTTGAGGTGATGGGGGCAGCCTACCTGCTGTGGCTGGTCTACAGGCACTTTGCCGCCGAAACCGATGCCGAAGCCCACCACCACGGGCCACGCTTCGCCACCGTTTTACAGGCGATTCCGGTAATTGCCTTTACTGACCTAGCCTTTTCCCTCGACAGCGTGACTACCGCGCTGGCGCTGTCCCAAGACGTGTTTGTGATTTTGCTGGGTGGCACCATCGGCATTATCACCCTGCGGTTTATGGCCGGGCTATTTATCCGCTGGCTCGAAGAATTTGAGCATTTAGAAGATGCTGGCTTTATTACCGTGGCCTTTGTCGGCGTTCGCCTGCTAGTGCGGGTAATAGATCCTACCCTAGTCCCCCCCGAGTGGGTGATGGTGACGGTGGTGGCGGCAGCCTTTGCCTGGGGCTTCTCGAAGCGAATTGTAGCCGAAGATGCAGTTGATCCTGCGATCGAGTTCGGCCATGCTGCAGCTGACACATTATCTATAGCTGAGCTAGAAGCCTCAGGTGGCGACGCGTCTGGCGATTCTCAGCCAGTCAGCACGGACGGTGCAGAAGTAGAATACGCTGAGCCCTCTTGATTCCAGCTAGGACACCAAACGAGTTGGGGATGCCCCTGCTTCATTGCTCTGCTTGATAAGAGCACCAGTCGCTCCAGCCGCCGACGTAGAGCCTGGCTACAGGCAAGCCAGCTAGGGTTTGAGCCAGCAGGTTAACGCAGGCCGTTACCCCAGAGCCGCAGTGCACGATCACCTCATCCGTATCGCTTAGACCAGCCCAGTGCTGGGCTAGGTGGTTTGGGGCTTTCATTTGGCCGCTGGGTTCTGAAACAGTCTGCCAAAAGTAGTTCACCGCGCCGGGAATGCTGCCCGCGATCGGGTCAATTGGTTCAACCTCGCCCCGGTAGCGCTCGGGCGATCGCGAGTCAATTAGCGTCACTTCATCCCCGCGCTGGCGTACCGCATCAATGTCTACTATCCAGTCTTGACGAGGCGCGGGGGTAAAGCTGCCCTGGCGCTGCTGTGGTCGTTGTGCGGTGGTCGGATAGCCTTCCCGCACCCAGCCCGTCCAGCCGCCGTCTAGCACCGCCACAGCGTCGTGGCCTAGGTAGCGCAGCAGCCACCAGAGGCGTGAGGCAAAGGCGAAGCGCGCGTCGTCGTAGGCCACAACCAGGGTAGACTCTGCCCCGCGAGACTCGATACCTAGGGCTGAAAGCCGCGTGCTAAAAACGTCTGGATCGGGTAGGGGATGGCGACCGCCGTGGGCCTGCACCGGGCTAGACAGGTCCTGGTTGAGATCTAGGTGCCAGGCACCGGGAATGTGGCTAGTGGCGTACTGCTGCTGACCTTGAAGAGGAGCAGCTAGGGCAAAGCGGCAGTCCACTACGACCACGTTGGGATCGGCAAGGTGCTGGACCAGCCAGGCGGCGGTGACTAAATTGCGAGGATAGCTCATAAGATAAGCGCAGTATTACAAAGGCCAAACGGCCATCCCTTTCTGGAGATAGTGTTGCATTACAAAGGTAGGTTGTAAGGTTGCTGAACTAGTGAAATTGCTGTGGAGTAGGGGTAGTTAGGCCAGCTCTAATCAGCAGATTCTATTCCCTGAGGCGCAGTTATGGCCACAGAAACTCAATCGAATGATGAGACTAAAGCGGCTACGGGCTGGGTTATTAGCCTCAGCAGCGGCTTGATTGCTTTAGGTATTTTGGCAATCTTAATGCCCGCTCTGGCCTCTGCTCTTTTTGCCTCAGCCATAGGCTGGATAGTGCTGATTGGCGGGGTTCTCCAGATCACCCAGGCGTTCCAGTCCAGAGCGCTTAGGGGGTTGGGGCTAAGTTTGGGAGTAGGTATTTGCTACGCAATCGCGGGGCTGTACATTCTGTTCAATCTAGCCAATGCAGCGGCGGGGCTTACCTTTGCTTTGGGCCTGCTGCTGATTGCTGAAGGAGTTTTCACGATCGCCATGGCCTTTAAACACCGGGCCGGTCGCAGCCTGTCGTGGTTTGTGGCGATTAACGGCATTATTACGCTAATTGTGGGGATTTTGGCGATTAACGGCTGGCCTCTCAGCACTCTTTGGCTAGTTGGCCTGTACGTAGGTATTAGCCTGCTGCTGAGTGGGGCATCGGTGCTGGGGGCTGCTCTGGCCGTGCGCAAGGAGGCCAGAAGCGGAGCCGTTGTCTGACTACATTTTCTTTGCTCAGCACGGCTGGGCTGATAATAACCAGTCGATGCTGCTCCTGGCTGAGCGATTGGCAGCAGCAGGGGAGGAGAAGGGGATGATTGTGGCTCCCTGCCTCAGCTACGGGATGACATGGTTAAGCATGGCCCCTCTGATTGATCAGGTAGACGCCCTGGCCACCTCGTCCCTAGGCCAGCAGCCCGCTCTACCCGTGCGCGTGGTAGGCCATTCCATGGGAGGGCTAATCTGGCTGGAGGTGCTCAACCGCCACCCTGACTGGTGGCCCCGAGTTGAGTCTCTGGTGCTGGTCGGGTCTCCGGTAGGTGGGGCAGACCTAGGCCGCATTCTTGACCCGCTGGGTATGGGTGTGGGCGTTGCCGCTGACCTAGGCCGCGATCGCCGTCCTCTAGCCGCTCGCATTGCCGCAGCTATTGCTACCCTATCGATCGCGGGCGATACAGACGGGGGCAGCGACGGCACCATCCCTGTGGAGAGCACGCGGGTGCCCAACGGACAGTTTGTCTCCCTAGGCGGCATCAGCCACGCCGATCTGCGCTGTCATCCCCGCGTGGTCGAGCACATCCGGCGGTTCTGGGCCGGAGCGAGGCTGAGTGTGCCGCTGTTGTCTCACGCTTTAGTAGACCAGCTGCGCCAGATACCTGGCATGACCGATGCCCATCGGCGCGACTTTGCCCGCGCAGCACTCTGGTACACCTTTGCCGACGGCGCTAGTATTCGCCTGTGGCGCAGTCCCCTAGGCATCTACCACGTGTTCCTGGCGTCGGCCCAGGGCGACTGTCTGTACTCAGGCTATGTGGGGTGGCTGCACACGGGCGATCTGCAGCACGGGCTGGAGGTGCTGCGCTCAGAGGCCAAATCATCCCGGCGGTAGCTCAGAAGGACGTTCTGGAAGAGCATTCAGACTGCGGGCCGAGGTCAGGGGACTAGAAATTGAAAGCCCGTCGTTGCCCACTAGCCCAGCGGCGACATCGACGGTGCCCTCGCTATCTTGGCGCTCCTGCAAATACTGCTCGACGGTGGCGTTGACCTGAGCCACGATCGCCCAGGCGGCCTTTGAGGGCATCGGCAGCTCCTGCAAAATGTTGAGATGAAAGCTAACCTGCTCAATCAGCAGGCGCTCATCAACAACGGTGAGCTGGGTGTCAATGTTGAAATCAACCTGGTTTTTGAGCACGGCGCTGAGGGCCGTTGCAATTAGGTCGGCCCCAATCGTGGTCAGGTGGGGAGCATGGTTCTGAACGTAGGCGATGACGGTTTCGCCAACGGCTTTGGCCATGGGTTTTTGACTCAGGGCCAGGTGGAGGGTCTGGGCTAGCGCTAGGTAGGCAGGGTCAACAATGGCGGTGGTTGCTGCCTCTAGATCAAAGGTTTGCGCCACCTGGCTCACCAGGCCCACGGCCTCTGAGCGCGTGATAACGCGATCGCTCAGCAGCGGCACCACCGTCGTCGCCATACCGCTGAGCGCGTCTGGCGTCACGGCTGGCGCGTAGCGCTGGGCATAGGCTGTTAGCACGCCCTTGGCCTGATGGGTCAGGTGCTGCTGCCAGCGGTGGGCTTCCTTCGCTAGGGCGCTGCTGACGCGGCTGACGATTGCGGCCTTGAGCGCTTCGGGGGTCAGATGGTCAAGCACCTGCTGGGAGACCCGATCAATAACAGCCGATTCTGGCTGGTAAAGCCGCAGCATGGTGCCAAGAATACCCCGCACCTGCTCGGGGGAGTTGGGCAGACCGTAGAGTCGTCCGTAGGCGCTAAGACCTGCGACCAGAGTTTCCCAAACGTCAGAGGTGAGAGAATTGTGGGCTAGATTATCAGCCTTTGAGTCGGGAGGCATGGCGGTGTCCTCGGGGTGAGGATTCGGGAGAGGCCGTCAGATGCTTGTAGTCAGATACCGATATTCTGATACCGATATTCTGGCCTCTAACTGTATCTTGCTAAACCTAGCGCTAGTGCCCAGTTCATTATTTAACGGCGTTGTAGCCTCGGGGGGTGATCAGCCAGGGGCCGTGGCGCTGGGTGCTCTGGTTGCCAATTAGTACTACCGTCAGCATGTCGATGGGAGCCGTCAGCAGCTCCTTTAGAGTAGTGCGGTAAATAACCTCATCGGGGCGGTAGACCGACTTGACCACCGCCACAGGAGTTTCGGGCGCTCGGTGGGCCATAAAGATGCGGTGGGCCTCAGCGATCTGCTCCGTACGCGTCTTGGATTTGGGATTGTAGAGCGCCACGACAAAGTCGGCCTGGGCAGCCGCCTCTAGCCGCCGCAAAATCACCTCCCAAGGGGTAAGCAGGTTGCTGAGGCTGATGGCGCAAAAGTCGTGCATTAGCGGCGCGCCCACCCGCGCCGCCGCCGCCTGGAGCGCCGAAATACCGGGCAGAACCTCTACCGAAGGCGTTTCGCCATCCCAACCGCTGCCCTGGAGCTGCTCAAGCACTAGACCGGCCATGCCATAGATGCCGCAGTCGCCGGAAGAAACCACCGCTACACTCAGGCCCCACTGGGCTAAATCAATGGCGCGATCGGCCCGCTGGCGCTCCTGGGTAATGGGCCAGGGCTCGACGATTTGGCCGGGACGGCAGAGGGAGCGAATTTGGTCGATGTAAAGGCCGTAGCCAATCACCGCGTCGGCGCGAGCGATCGCCCCCTTAGCTGCCGGAGTCATCTGGCTTAGATCGCCGGGGCCGATGCCCACCAGCGCCAGGTGGCCGGAGTGAGGAATGTATTCGCGCTCGGCCTGGGCGATCGCCACCGTAACCGCTCCGGGCTGCCCCTCAACCCGCACGACCTGCTTGGGTACCCGCAGATCCCCTCTCGCTGCCAAGGTCGCGGCGGCCTCGGCAACGCTGGGTGTCTGCACCGCCTGCTCCACCACCGAAGACGGGTTGGGCACCGGAATTTCTTTCAGTTCCTGAGCCGTAAAGCAGCGCAGAGGCCAGTGCCGTTCGGCACAGAGGGAGACCAAACCCACCTCGTCGGCCTTGAGGTCGAGGCTGGCTAGTCCGGCGATCGCATCCTCGGCTAAGTGATGGCTGCGGCAGGTTTGAGCGATCGCCGTTGCAATCACCGCCTGGGGCGTCCCCCGCTCGCAGCCTACCCCCACCCACAGCAACCTCGGGTGCCACTGGGCCTTAGGTACCGCAGACTGGGGCGCAAACCGACGCTGAACCGGGCTGATCCACAGCCGCGCCGCTGGGGCATCCGCCGGTTCAAACACCAGGGGATGGGGGCTAGGCAGGTGGTCTTGCCAGAGGGTAGAACCAGCCTCTTGAAAAACCTCGACGGGCTGCTGACGGGCGATCGCGGCGCTTACCCCCGTCCAGCTGCCGCTGCCCTTGCTCCAGCCAAAGGGCTGGCCCAGCACATCTACCCCCGGCAGCCCGTGAGCCTGAGCCGAGCCAGTAATAACGGGTTCGGCCCCCAGCAGGTGGGCCACCTGGCGTGTCAGCCGATCGCCGCCGCCCTGGTGCCCGCCACAGAGGCTGATTACCTGAGCACCCGTTTCAGCGACTACGAGCACGGCGGGGTCGTGGGCCTTATCTATCAGCAGGGGCGCAATCAGCCGCACCACCGCGCCGGTAGCGAGGGCAAACACTAGCCCATCGTGGGCGGGCCAGAGGTCTGCCACGGCTGCTTTGAGAGGGCCGCTGTAGATTCGTGCCCGTAGCCCAAAAGACTCTGCCGCTGCCGCTAGACTAGACGGAATCCACAGCGTAGCGGGCAGCGCTGTCTCTAGGGGCAGCAGCGTCTTGAGGCCCGCTGGAGTCGTCGTAATGGCGGCAAGGTTAGGCAACAGAACGCCTCAGCAGGGCTTCAGTACAGACAGGAGTGTCGTCGAATAGCGCACCATCTTACCTAGGTCGGCAGCATCATTTCAGCAACAAAGTTGGTGTAGACATCGCCACTGAGAAAATTAGCGTTCTCCAGCACCTTTTGGTGAAAGCCAATAGTTGTGGGCAGCCCGGTAATAGCGCACTCGCGCAGGGCGCGCCGCATGCGCCTGATAGCCGTAGAGCGATCTGGCCCCCAGACAATTAGCTTGCCCACCAGCGAGTCATAGTAGGGCGGAATTTCGTAGTCGGTATACACGTGAGAGTCCATGCGCACCCCCATACCGCCGGGGGCTAGGTAGCCGCTGATGCGACCGGGATTGGGTCGAAAGTTGTGGTCGGGGTCTTCGGCGTTGATGCGGCACTCGATCGCGTGGCCCCGAATCTGAATCTCTGACTGGGTGAACGGCAGCTTTTCCCCCTGGGCAATGCGCAGCTGGGCGGCAATCAGGTCAATGCCGGTAATCATTTCGGTGACGGGGTGCTCAACCTGAATGCGGGTGTTCATTTCCATGAAGTAGAAGCTGCCCTGGCTGTCGACTAGAAACTCGACGGTGCCCGCTCCTACATAGCTGATGGATTGGGCTGCCAGCACCGCCGCTGCTCCCATTTTCTCGCGCTGTTCCGCAGTCAGGCGCGGGCTGGGGGCTTCTTCGAGCAGCTTTTGGTGCCGCCGCTGAATTGAGCAGTCGCGTTCGCCCAGGTGCACTACATTGCCGTGGCTATCGGCCAAGATTTGAAACTCGATGTGGCGGGGGCGATCGATAAACTTTTCCATGTAGACGCCGGAGTTGCCAAAGGCAGCCTGGGCTTCACTTTGAGCTGCCATAAAAGCCTTAACCAGCTCGGTTTCGCTATTGACCAAGCGCATGCCGCGTCCGCCCCCGCCAGCAGTGGCTTTAATCATCACCGGGTAGCCGATTTTGTCAGCCGTAGCGTAGGCTTCGGCCTCGTCGGTCAGCAAGCCGCCGCTGCCGGGTACTGTAGGCACTCCAACCTTCTGCATAGTGTCTTTGGCGGTCGACTTGTCCCCCATTCTGCGAATGGAATCAGGGGTCGGGCCAACAAAAACAATTTGGTGATCGGCGCAAATCTCGGCGAAGCGAGCGTTTTCGGCTAGAAACCCGTAGCCGGGGTGAATAGCGCTGGCGTTGCGGGTCAGCGCAGCGGCGATAATGTTAGGGATGTTGAGGTAGCTCTTTTGGCTAGGGGCCTCGCCAATGCAGACGGCTTCGTCGGCCAGCTGCACGTGCAGAGCGTGCCTGTCGACGGTGGAGTGAACCGCCACGGTGGCTATGCCCATTTCTTCGCAGGTCCTGAGGATGCGCAGCGCGATTTCTCCTCGGTTGGCAATCAAAATCTTGGAAAAGCGCATGTACGTAGGGCAAATAGCGAAAGACTATTGAGTTTTGGCGTTAGCAGTCTAGCTAAGCAACCCCAGCCCACTACTGCAACCGACCACAATCAGCATCATACGACGACGACAGTCGCTGATTCTATCATGGCGCTAGCGCGACGAAGATTACTGAGGACATGCTCTTGCAGAGCCATTATGGTTTACGCTTGTAATCTGAGTGAGTGCTTGGGCAGTGGCTTTCCTCAGCTCGCCCGGCTAGTACAGCTCAGAAGATCACCAGCGGATGTGGTGGAATTGGTAGACACGCACGCTTGAGGGGCGTGTGGCTTACGCTGTGCGAGTTCGAGTCTCGCCATCCGCATTGGTAAATGGTTCTAAACGGCAGCGGCAGGTAAACTAGGCCGCTGTGCTGGGGCAGAAGCGCCGCAGACTCGTATTGTTTAGCTTACCTTTTGCTCTACTCCAAACCCCACCAGCACTAGGGTATTCATGGCTTCTCCCTCAGCAGGGCGCTGGTAGTTGAAGATACGGCGAATGCGCAGTGATGGATTGACCAACAAGATAGAGTCGACCGAAACGACCCGCGTGTAGGGAGTCGTCATAAGCAGCTCACGGCTGCTCTGGTCGTAGCTAAAGCCAGAAATGATCGGGCGGTCTTCTTCGTAGGCGCGATCGCGTAGATAGTCGCCGCTCAGCACTGTTCCCAGCTGCTGCTTAGGCACAAACAGCGCCCGCAGCTCCTGGGATACTTCTTCACCCTGATCAGAGACGGTGCGAAAGGCGAGCTGAAAGCCCGGCAGCTGATCAATATCTTCTACCGGCTCGTAGCCGTTGTCGGCCAGCACCTTGCGCCGCAGCTCGGGGGTAATGGCATCAACGCGAAAGTCAGTGTGCGATCGCTCTATCTCCTGGTGAGTGAGGTAGTGGTAGGTGCGCTCAATGGACCACTGGCCTATGCAGCAGTCAAAGAAGTAGTTGATATCGGCTAAGTCCATCGCGTTAAGCCCCAGGGCATGCTCGGTAATCTATACGGTACCAGGGTTTGCGGGTGCCCCAACCAGTCAACTAGAACCTGGTGTGCGGCGGAGGCTTGGGCAAAACTTAAGCTGGGCCTGAATTGGGTACTGATGCGTACAGAATCTCTTGAAGGACTCTCTGAGGTAGGCGACCGTCTAAACCCTATGCCATGCAGCCTGAGCCGTATAACCCTAACGGGCGATTGCCGGACTAAACGCTGCCGACTATCATGGAAAACATCAAGGTTAAGAAACTTAACAAGGCTCTACCCTAAATTCGCTTTCAGTGCTCTTTGCCCCTTTGTTTGGATGAGTGATTATGCCCTTCTCCGCTGATACTGCCCGAATTTTGGCTGAGCCGCTAGTGCAGGCGTTCTTTCAAGACACGGCTGGCGACTGGCGCTCGGAGCGTCGCTACTACACCCTCAAAAGCGGCGAAACCCAGGCAGTGATTAGCCAAATTTCAATTGAATTTCTAGAGGCAGACGCTCCCCAGCTCGTCGAGCTAGCTCGTTTACACCAGCTTGACCCCAAGCAGCCCCTGATCTGCGGCACGACGGTGAGCTGGGAGAGCGACTACGTAGACACCGGTAAAAAGCCTGTGGTGGGCAGCACGGTGTTTGGGGTGCGCGGCACGACCCTGTACCGCGATCGCGGCTTTGCCACACCAAAGCCTGTCACTGCCCAGTACCATTTCAACGACAGCCGCACGCTGGTGCTTAAAACCCAGTACAACGATTCATCCTTTGAAGAAGAGCTGCGGCTAATCGGTCAGCGCTACCGCACCCGTCAGACCATTATCTCGCGCGCCGGAGAAGAAATCATGATTGGTCAGTACCTAGAGACCCGAGTTTAGGGCTACAAGTTAGCGCACTCGTTGACCGTACTCTAGCTTGACTAGCTGATCGGCCAGGTAAAAGTAGCGATCGTCGTGACTGATTACCAACACCGTTTTGCCGCGCTGCTTAAGCTCCAGCAAAATTTGCTTGTAGAAAACCTCCCGGAAAAGCGGATCCTGGTCTGAGGCCCATTCATCGAATAGATAAACTGGGCGATCTTCTAGGTAGGCTGTGAGCAGAGCTAGTCGCTTACGCTGCCCCTGGGATAGATCCAGCGTTGAGAGCATCCCCTGATTTACCTGAACTTTGTGCTCAAGCTGGAGTTTTTGAGGTACTGCTGGGCCTGTCCGTCTAGGTTTTCAAGCTGAAGGCCGAGGATGCGCTCGAAGAGATAGAAATCTGAAAACACCGCTGAGAAAAGCTGCCGGTAAGCATCGTTGCTGCTCTCATTGACGGCTTTGCCATTCCACCGCACCTGTCCAGAGTCGGGGGCGTAGAGCCCCGCAATGCGTTGACGCACAAGAAAGGAATATTGATGACGGTATTAGAAATCGCGTCAATGTCGTCGGTAAGCGAGGCCAGAATGCGGTTTGCGCCCAGGGATTCAAGCTGACGCAGGGGACAGGCTAAGATCCACCGGCTGAGCTGAAGCCGCATTTTATAGATCGCCTGCTGAGACAGCCGGGCCAGCAGAATCTGTGAGCCACTGCTCGTAACTAGCGTTAAGGTAGCTAACCCAACGAAGCCAGGCAGAAGCCGATTTGTATTTTGCTCAGGAGCGTTATCGCCGCGTTGACGGAGGCCAGCATGAGCGCGCTACCTGCGCCACTGAGCCCGCCCATTAGAACGGCGACAGCAACGGTCAGCCAGGACGATCGCAGCAAAAATGTAATGATCTGCATTATTCTGCATTACTTGGAGCGACGGGCTTTTGGGTTATATACCCCCCACAAAGCGACCGGGGCTGAGCCGATTGTGAGGATCAAACTGAGTTTTGAGGGCTTTCATCACGGTCAAGGCGGTGCCGCTATAGCCCCACGCATCTACCGATTCTTTAAGGGCAGCGGGAGCTTCGAGCAGGGTGAGGTAGCCGTGGATATCGGTGCAGCGCGACCGCAGCGTTTCTACTTGCTCCGCTGACGCCGACACCAGGCGCACAGTTCCGACACCGCTGCCCCCGTGAATCCGAGCCAGGGTACCCTCAGGAAGCTGATCAAGCCAGCCTGCGGCCTCAGCGGCAGGCACACCTACCTTGGCCACAACCGCTTCTGGCTCTCTGCGGACAGGAAACAGCGCATCACGAGCCGCTGCCCAGATGCGCTCGTCCTCAGCCCCGCCCAGCACCTGGGTTGGCAGATCGTCCACCATACCCAAAAGGGACTCAACTCGCTCCTCTACCCCTGGCGCAATGGACTGGAAGC
Source organism: Nodosilinea sp. (assembly GCA_049645805.1). Lineage (GTDB taxonomy): Bacteria > Cyanobacteriota > Cyanobacteriia > Phormidesmidales > Phormidesmidaceae > Nodosilinea. The sequence goes on along the minus strand of JBARUP010000530.1, from coordinate 7,595 downwards.
GAACTAGCAGAGCAAAGTCTTTGCAGCCTAGACGGGCGGCAAGGGCAGGGGATAGCACATCTATGGCTGTCGGCGATAGGGGCGACAGGCGCAAGGTGCTCAGCAGCTGTTCTACCGCCGTTGCCGTTCCGGTGACGACCACGGTTTTCGACACATCCTGCACGGGATACAGGCGAAAGGTGAGCTGGGAGATCACTCCTAATGTGCCATAGGAGCCGGTCATCAGCTTCATCAGGTCATAGCCTGCCACATTTTTGACCACGCGCCCGCCTGCCTTAGCAATCTGCCCGTCGTAGCGCACAAAGGAAATGCCAATTAGCATATCGCGCAGGCCGCCGTAGCGCTGGCGCAGAGCCCCTGTATCTGCCGTTGCAACAATGCCGCCGAGGGTAGCCTGCTCAGGGTAAGCGGGGTCTACAGCGAGGCACTGATTGTGCTGGGTCAGCTGAGGGGCAAGGTCCGCTAGCTTGACGCCAGCCTGGGCCGTAAGGGTCATATCGCCTACGGCGTGGTCGGGGATCTTGCTGAGCCGAGCGGTGCTAACGATCAGATCAGCTCTTGCTCCAGCACCACCCCAGGCTAGTTTGCTGCCGCTGCCGCAGGGCAGCACCCGCCAGCTATGCTCGTGGGCGCAGGTCATGACGGCGGCTAGCTCGGCCTCACTGCTGGGGTAAACAACCGCCTCAGGGGTCAGGTATTCCGGTAGTTCGAGCGCGTCAGGAGAGGAGATAGAATCACTCCCCACCAAATCACCTAAGATTTCAGCAATCGCAGCCATACCCTAGTCAATGCTGATAGGAGTGGGGCCACCGGGGCTAGCCGGAGGTACGCTGGCGCGAGCCGCGCGAAAATCGGTGTACAGGCGATCGCGCCACGCAAAGAAGGCCTGATACTCGGGCACATCGACGACTCCCGGTACGCCCTTGCCGCCAATGCCCTCGGGCAGATCGACGTACTGAGCCGTAGGGAACTTGAGGTACATGGTGGCGGCGGCAACGGCAAAGTCGGCCAGGCTAGGCTGGTCACCCAGCAGGTAGGGGCTGTCTTGCAGCATTAGCACCAGGGCTTCTAGATCCTGGCGCAGGCCAGCGGTGGCAATCTTGATGTCTTCGGGGCCAAAGCCGACGCCGGTACCCACCAGGTTTAGCACGTCGCCGGGCAGCGCCCCGACCAGGCTGCGCAGGGGGCCAGGAGTGAAGCCGGGCAGCAGCGCCGTACGAAAGTTGGGGTGCTGCTTAAAGGCACCAATCATGACGACTCGGGCTTTGGGCACGATTGCTTCGTCGGCCCAGGCTTCGAGCGCCAGGCACAGCCCCCTGGGCTTAGGGTCGCTAGGGAGAATAGAGCGATCGGGGTAGGCTTTGTCAAGGTGAAGCGCGATCGCTGTTGAGTCGGGAATCACCTGTTCGCCGTCCTTGAGCACCGGCACCTGGCGCTGGCCCGACATCTGAAAGACTTCGACCTGGCCTACGCCGGGGGTGACTTCGACTTTGCGGTAGGGCACCTGCTTGTAGTCGAGAATCAAGCGAATTTTTTCAGCAAAAGTGGAGGCTTCAAACTGGTAAAGCTCTAGCATGGGAGTCCTTGTGGGGCCAGGTTACTGAGGGGGTGGAGTAGGTACGGATAAACCCGGTAACACTCTATCGCTATTTGCAGGTGCTGCACAGGCAGAATTAGTCGGCGGCTGGGTGGTAACGGTGACGACAGCAAACCCAGCGGTAGACAGCAGCTGCCCTACGGTCATCTCAGCTCTGCGGTTAGCTTCGGCCAGCAGATTTTCGCTACAGGCGGCCTCCTCAATCTTGGCTAGGGCCTCCTGCTGGGCTCTCTCCTGTAAATCCGGGGCAACGTCGGGTCCTAGGCCCAAAAAGCCCCGGTCGTAGTCGTACACGTTCGACTTGCTGAGGTCGATTTTGCTGTCGAGAATCTTGGGCGGCGGCAGGGTGACTTGAATCGAATTATCCCCATTTAGCTGCACGCTGGCCGTGGTGAGTTCGGCCAGGTCTACCCCCGCCCGCACCTCGCCGTAGGCAATGTAGAGCAGGTTAGTTGAGCCAATTACATAGCCCGCCAGGGTGCGATCGCTGCGGCTAGGTACCACCGCCTCCATAGCAAAAATCGCCGTAGTCAGCTCGCTGGCTCCCCGCAGCTGCTGCACCACCACCGACCGCACATCCACCTGCGGCTCTGATGGCCCCGGGGTGAGCATAGTGCGCACACCTTCGAGGAAGCGATCGCCCGATCGCCAAATTCCTACCCCGGCTATGACACCCACCAGCACTACGCCGCCGAGTAGCGCGTTGAAGACGCCACGCACTACGCGAGAAGGGCCACGGCGGGGCTTCTGCGGTGCGCGGTGCGGCATCGGAATTGTCTGCGGCGGGTCGGGCATCCTGGCCTCGGTATAGCGATGCGGCAGCGGGTCGGGCAGTTTGCGATCGGGAGGAGCAGGGCGCATGGGGAGGGGATGGTAAGCGGGCGGATTCAACCAGTTTGATTGTAATGCTAGGAGGCGGCTAGCCGGAGATTGGCGATCACGGGCAGTTCTATCAAAAAATCTGTGTTGAGCAGTCGTTTTGAGAAAAAGAGAATCTCCAGATTTTCCACGTCGCCAGACACCGGGTTGAGCCGAGCGATCATCTCATCGCCAATTTCCTCAGACTCCTGCTCAGGATAGGGCGCGCATTTATTGATGTAGAGAATATCCCCCACCTTGTCGTATTGCAACACTAGCTTTTCTGCCATAGGGAGGTGCCTCCAGCCAACTTGCGAGCGGTATACGCGGTGATGATCCAGTGTCTAGATGAAGGGACATCACTAATGGTCACAACCACCATGCAGCGTCCGGTGCAAATCGAGTCGAACCACTTTGAGAACAGTAAGGCGTCAGGGTTGCGATCGCTGCTCCGTACCTGGTCAGGATCTTCGAGGGTATTGGTTAGCTGCTCCAAGTAGGTAGGTAACGTACCCGGATGGATGGCTGCGATATGGTTTTCTCGCTCTGCCGAGAGTTCTGCGGTGGCACCTAAATACGGACAGCCAAACAAGCGAGTCATGTATCTATCGTAGCCTCAATCGCTAAAATTCCCGTATCTAGCTTGCTGCCATCAGTGCATTACGGTAGGGTAGCGGCAGAGATGATCGCGCCACAAATCACTCTACCGAGGCTGATCGGTGCGGGCAGTCAGCACCTCATACAGGCCCCAAATCGCCATCGGGCGCATGTAGTGGCAGGCGCGGTAGGTGCCCAGAGCCGTGATCGCCTCAGGGGTGCGAAAATGCAGGCCGTAGGCGTAGGTTTGCTGCACGACTGCTTCGGCGATCGCCATTGCCTCCTCGGTTTTGCCCATCTGGGCCAAAAATGCCGCCAGGCCAAAATTAATGCCTGTCCACACCTCCTGCTGATGGGTGCTGTCCGGGTCTTCGGGGGTGCCGTCTGGGAGAACCCCATTCGCCGCGCCGATCGCCATCCTTAGCGTAGCGGCGCTAAAGTTGCCCACCTGCGCCCCCTCAAACTTCTGCTGGGGGGGCCGCTCCTGGCTCTGCACCACCTGGGTAAACTTTACAAAGCAGGCGTCGTAGATGGCGTCGAGGGCCGAGAGCGTAAATTCATCCTCCACCAGATCCGGCAAACCCAGGTGGCGCACCATAAACTGGCCGCAGAGCTGGTCGGCCATCACCACATCCGAGCCGCTGCCCGTATCCAGGCGGTAGTAGCGACCGTTCCACAGCTTGGGGTGAAAGGCCTTGAGGCCGTTGTTGAGCCAGCGGCGGTACTGGCTGAGCAGAATGGGGGTATTGCCGGGGGCCAGGTTTGCCGTGGTAAGGATTTCTGCGATCGCGATCGCCGCCTCTAGCGCTCCCAGCCACAGCCCGCCGCAGTAGGCGCTAATGCCCTTGAGCTGCCAGTCGTCAAAGGTTTGGTCGGGCGCTCCTTCGTTTTCGGGAATGCCGTCGCCGTCGCGGTCAAACTGCTTTAGGTATTGCAGGGTATCGACTACCGCAGGCCAGCAGTCTTTCAGAAAGGCTACATCGGTCGCCCCAGTGAACTGGTAGGCGCGATAGACCTGGAGCACAAAGTCGCTGCCCAGGTCTTTCCACTGGTTGCAGTCTTGGTAGCTGGTGTAGTTGGTTTGCGCCCAGGGGTGCTCGTTGGGGGCACCCAGGTCGTGGGGAGTTGCCCCCTTGAGCTTGCGAATGGCCGGAGGATGCTCTAGACCCATGGTGACGTAGTAGCCGATAGTGCGCCGCCGCTCGTCCTGGGTGGGGATGGCGCGGGCAAAGGCGCGCAGCACGGCCTTCTCTAGTTCGGGCCACAGCAGCAGGGTGGCGAACCCGCCGTAGAGGCGCACGTCCAGGCTTTCGTACCAGCGGTAGTCGATGCACTCCAGCACCGCAAACTGGCCCACAGGGTCGGCCTCGGTGGCGGCGCTCCATAGGGTGCCGCCGCTGGCCAGGTCATACAGCTCGTTAAACAGCGCCATTTTGAACCAGTCGGGCAGGTCGGGGCGAGCTAGTATCGGCTGCTGCCAGGTAGTAATCTGCTGCTGCCAGGTTTGGTACTCGCTCAGGGCCGTAAAGGCGATCGCCTGCGCGTTCCGCCCCGAGCGGCCAAAGAAGTCGGTGTAGCGGCGGTAGTTGACCACTCCTGCCGCAAACTCTGTTACCGGCAGATCCCAGGCCAGCGCTACAGGAATTTGACGGGTTTCGCCGGGCTCTAGGGTAAAGCGAAGGGCGATCGCGCCGCCGATCTGCTCCCCTTCCCCTGCCGGGGTGGTGTCCAGCAGGTTCATCAGCCGCCCCAGCTTGGCAAAGGTGTCCCACAGGTCGCGTCCGTCGCCCGCGGGGTTCCAGCGCAGGTCATAGGAAACCTCAATATCAGGGTCATCCAGGGTGGCAAAGCACCACTGACCGTCGCCTTCTCTGGGATCGCCCTGCCAGGCCCCGTCCATAACACAGCCCTTGAGGCCGCTGTCAGACACCCACTGGTTAAAATTTCCCGTACTCTGCCCCACGGCAGGCGCGTAGTCGTAGTAGGGACTGCCGTCGTCGCGCAGCAGCACTTTGGGGGATTTTTGAGTGTTGGTGAACCAGCCCACCATGTTCTGCCAGCTCACCATGATGCTGAGAGAGATTGGGAAGCGGGTGGGGTTGTGGGCCGTCCACTCAAACGCCACAACGGGGTAGCTGGCTTCTCTATAGTTGTCGGGCCAGATGGGCGTGATCTGCTCGCAGGTGACCTGGGCCCGAAAAACATTCTCGTAGCGGTACCAGCTGCGGGGGTAGAGGGCGTGGTAGCTACCGGTAGTGCGATCGGCGGTGGAGGCGGGGTACCACGACCACGACGACAGGCTGCCATCCTCAGGCGGCTGAGTACTGAGGCCTACGCCCTCAGTACCCGCCCCGGTTTTTTCCCACAGGCTGAACTGGCACCCCGGAAAGCTCTGGAAAACGTGCTCCCCACCGTCCATATGCCAGAGATTAAAGTCGCCCTGGGGCGATCGCCCAATGCAACCCGCCCCCAGCCCGCCCAGGGGCAGGCCATGGTCGGGGCCATCGTCGAGGTTGCTGGCGTAGCGGACGACGTAGTGGTGCTCCCACGGCTGGCCGAGGGGGCGCTGCCACGCCTGGGAGGGAATCTGGGGGAGGGATGGGGTTTCAGTCATCCCAGAATTTTACCGGAGCGGGTTAATTTATACGATGTCACCAGGCTCTTCAAAAATGGGCCTAGCTGAGGTAGCAATCACCATGTTGATAGGTTGAGCGGATGCAGTTTATCGTCTGCCCAGGTTAAAGGATTGTTTGTGATGTAGTGGCGAATGTGCTGGAGCGATTGATCGTTGCGGATGATGTGGTCGTAATAGTTGCGCTGCCAAACCGGTGTGCCCGCCGCATCGCGCAGGGTGTTGATGCGTTTGGTCGTGGCAGATTTGAACCCGGCGATGAATGAGGCCAGCGATCGCGGCCTCATCGGTGGCACCAGGCGATGGGGATTATTGCGCCAGGATGACGAGGGCAAACAACCGTTTGCCCCTACAAGGGTCTGCCGTAGAGGCAAATGGTTATTTGCCCCCTCGGGGTTTATCGATTCAATCAACACAACCCCATGCAGGTGGTCGGGCATAATCACCCATGCATCAAAGTCAATTTCTTGGCGAATCTCTTTAGAATGCAACCATTCTTCGGCTACTATCTGGCCAAATTCGTTTAATTGCATTTCACCTTCGACTATCTGGCCGAAGAGGCAATGGCGTTGGAAAGCGCAGATTGTAATGAAATACGCCCCTGCGGCGGAGTAGTCGTACCCTTTGAGGCGAATGGAACTACGGTGGTGTTTGTCGGGGTTGTATTTCATCGGAAGAGTTGGATACCGATGAGTTGAGAGTGCCCTTGTGAACCTGTGTTAATAGCAAAGATGTGGATGGGGTGTATTTCTGAACCCAACGCTCTGGCTCCGGCTCCGGTTGATGGGGGCATTGCGCCAAGGTAACGAGAGCAAACAACCGTTTGCCCCTATAGGGGTCTGCCGTAGGGGCAAATGGTTATTTGCCCCCCAGGGTCTACCGCCCGTGGCAAAGAAACCTGACCGGGGGTGTGGATGCAGGGACATTACTGAACCTTGAAGGAGACGGCATACAATAGAGCCATCTTGGAGAATTATGCTGCGACCATGACTCCTTTTTGACCAATACCGGCTAGTCGCTAAAGGTGAAGTATCCAAATGCTAAATATTTCTTTGCCAGATAATCTTGAGGCAGTAATCGCTCAACAAGCTGAGCAGGCTGGCTTTGACACAGCAACCGATTATCTGGTGCATTTGGTCTTGAGAGAGCAAGACCGACTTGCTCAACAGGCGAAAATTGAAGCACTTTTGATTGAGGGCTTAGAGAGCGGCGACCCCATTGAAGCGACCGATGAATGGTGGGAGCAGAAACAAACCACGCCTTTATGGCAGCGGATACCCTCTACAGAGATTGCTCAAAGACTTCGAGAACGGGCAGCTCATTACACTGGCTCGGTTAGTCAAGGATTGCCCAATGCCGCCTTCGACCGTGAAACCATCTACGGTGATTAGTGGCAAACTACCTGCTAGATACGAATGTGGCGCTACTTGGTTACTAACCTAGGTGTTTTAGGCAAGCGAGCCCATGATGCCCGCATTGCAGCAACTATGCTTGCCTGTGGGGTGACTCATCTTCTGACGTTCAACACGAAAGACTTTATCCAGGTACCTGGCATTAACGCGGTTGAGCCACAAGCTGTAGTTTCTGCATCTTAGGCAATTTCTGAAAAACATTTTCCCTGAGGCGATCGCCCACCTCGTCTTCAGCGATATTCAGGTCGTAGTTTCAAGCGTAGGTTGGGTGGCGCGCTAGCAGAACCCAATGCTCCTGAGCCTGTGTTGAGTTACACTTTGTTTCACCCAACACAAGCGTGGGGAATACTCTACAGTTGATACAAACCCCTAAGTCTCCTTGATCCTGTCATCATTGAATTAAATCGCACCCAAGTAACTAAAATTCACTCCAAAAAATATGTATAAACATTCCCAATTAGGATATTTTATTGATTCAAATTTATGGAAAGATGCTTTA